>NZ_LJRZ01000391.1:0-485 GCF_002742485.1 Pseudomonas sp. 2822-17 | reverse complement strand
GGATACATCTATTGCTCCATGATTTATTTCTTCACCGACAACATACGTAATTAACATTTTCCAGTGATGGTGAATTTGATTCCTTTTTAACAACAGATATTCCAATAGTAATGGATCGTTCATATCTTCAAATCTAGACTGTAATTTAAAAAAATCTCTATGTTGATACGCAATAGTAACATATTTTGTTATGATTTCTTTTAAACAATTGAGTCTTACTTCATACCTAGCCGAGGGTACTTGATTGCTGTATTTTAAACAATTATAGAGGGCATCTAAGTAGCTTTCATAAATTGCTTTTAAAATTTGTTTTTTTGAAGAAAAACGCGAATAGACATATTTTTTGTTAACTCCAGCAAGGTTTGCAATTTCCTGAACATTGGTACCTTTATAACCTTTTTCAACAAACATCGTAATTGCAGCTTTTTGTATTTTCTCTTTCATGTTTTTCTCCTAACTTATTTTAATCAAAAGAAGAACAAGGT
>NZ_LJRZ01000390.1:0-718 GCF_002742485.1 Pseudomonas sp. 2822-17 | reverse complement strand
ACTAATATGTTGCACTTGTACTGGAACATCTAACTCTCGTGCATATCCAATGACTTCTTCTAGTGCGTCTAAGTTATTTCCACCCTCACCGTACATAGTAGAGTATCTAACATGGAAAAAAGATACTAAGTCATACTCTTTTCCCACTTCCATTACAGCTTTTATCTCTTCAGGTGTCATTCCAGGATAGTACTCAGGACTAAAAGAGATACCAATTGCCCCTTCTTTTGCAGCCTTATGAGTCATATCCTTCATTTGTTCAATTTGTGATTGTGTAGGAGCATCATACGCACCGATTCCTAAGCGAGTTCTCATATGTGAATGCTGAATAGCACCACCAAAGTTATTTATCATAGCTCCTTCTAAATTATTAAACATAGTACCAAACTCAATTCCAGCTCCATGCATTCCAAGGTGTGTCGTTACACCGTCCATTACTTTAAAATGCTCTCCAACACCATTTGGATTAAAAGAGAGAATATCGATAAAGCCCGGAGTTACGAGTTTCCCCGTTGCATCTATCGTATCCTCCCCTTCTATTTCATCTTGTGTAATAGCAGCAATAACTCCATCTTTGATCCCCACATTATAACCAAATCTGAATGTCTCTGTTTCTGGGTCTACAATAATTCCATTTAAAATCACGGCATCAAATTCAGAGTTTGTTTCTACTTGATCAGTTTCTTCACTTGCAAATACAAGCTTTGCACCATAGGCT
>NZ_LJRZ01000389.1:0-453 GCF_002742485.1 Pseudomonas sp. 2822-17 | reverse complement strand
ATTCAGTACCTCTTTTTAATGATTCTGTTACATTTGTGGCAGAGTTATCAACATATTCAACACTTGATGCAATTTCTTGAACAGAAGCTACCATCTCATTTATCTCTTCTACAATATTATTTACTTTCTCTGAGATTTGTTCAGCACCGATTGAAAACTCTTCAGATGAAGCGGAAATTTGTTCTGATGCTACTTGGGATTCAGAAATTGCTGAAGTTAATTCCGTTGCTTTATTATCTAAAACGGTACTCGAATCTTTTATTTCCTTAAGTAGTATTCCTATCTGGATGGCAGTCCTGTTAAATACATCTCCCAATTGGTTGAATTCATCACTTGTTTTAATATTCGTGCGTTGAGAATAATCATTTTCTAAAAAAGAATTTGCTAGCTTTGTTAGTTCATTTAAAGGTGTTTGAATAATAATTCTAATAATAAAAAACGCACCTACTGCTC
>NZ_LJRZ01000388.1:0-3247 GCF_002742485.1 Pseudomonas sp. 2822-17 | reverse complement strand
CCGGGACTGCTGCAGGTCAGCCATACCCTTTGGTTGATAAAGCTCAACGGCCATTTACTGACACTGGCTTTACCTGGGCCGGTAAAGGCCGCCAGGTTCAGAGCGCCGCCGTCCGGCAGTCCGTTGATCAGTGGTTGCGGTAAGTGTTCCGGCCGGATCATCTCCACCGTCAGTTCTTGACTGTCAGACGGAACCCTGTCAGTTCTGATAGTCGCCACGTAACGCAAGGTGATCGTTTTACCGACGCTGTTGGCAATGACCCTTGCGCTGATCGGGAAGTCCACGCGCCCGCCGTCCAATCCGGACTTCCCAGAGATCGGCTCCATGGTGCAATCGGGATAGATCCATTGCAGTTCGATAAAGTGCGTACTGTTCATGCCCTCGTAAGCCACTGCCACAAAAGCATAGTTCTCGTACTGAAGTGGGTAGATGCTCAGGCTCGCACCCGGAAGGTTGTGGAACCTGGGCGCCGGCAGTTCGCTGGGAAGCGCTTGCACGATGTGACGCCGTTCGCGGAACAATACCGCGTTACCTATTTCTGAGCCCCGATCAAAACTGACCCAGAACTGGATGAGCAGGTCTGACCCATCCTTCAGCTTTCGCAGTTCATCCACGGGCGCCGGCGGCATGATGCCGTTAACCTCGCCGTCGGCGGTTACCAGGTTGTTGGTGTACGTGGCCTCGAAGTAAGTCCCTTCCGGGTCGGCATAGGTCCCGGTGTAGTGCATCCACATGCGCTGGTTGCGGTGGATGAAATGCCAGGTGTTGATCATGGTGCGCTCGTTGCCGGTCAGTCGTGACAGGTTGAGTATCGGTACATCCCCCACGCCTTCAATGGTCGGGATCGGCAAGGTGTTGAGGGTGAGCAGCAACAGGTCGAGGATCAACGACGGTATTTCGCGGGTACCCCGCAGCAGGAAGTATTGCACGCTGATCTGTCGGCCAAAGGGCGCGATGTTGGCACCCACCACGTCGGCGGGGACGGTGAAGTTCAGGGTTTTTTGGCTGTTGCCGTCCTTGGTTTCACTGTGGCTGCCGATGCCGGGAATGCCCGTCCATACGGCACGGATGCGGTCGGTGGGCAGCATTTGCGGGAACTTGACCTGAATGGTCGCACCCTGTGTGACGGCTTCGGGCGTCAGTTGATCGGGGTTGCGGGAGGCTTCAAGCACTTCGGGTCGCAGCAAATTCCCCAAGGCTTGGCCAACGCTCACGATGAGGATTTTAGAACGCAGGGGCCCGCCACTTGCCGGGATCAAGGTGTAGCTCAGACGGATCTCGCCATTGCGGTTGTTGTCGACAAACACCTTGTCGACCCCAAACACCACTGGCCGGCCCGCGCTGCTGCCATTGAGTAGGATGTCATCCCCGGTACTGCCGTTATCCCCCGTGCCCACCCAGCGCCAGATAAATGTGTCACCCGGGAAGGTGCGGACATAGGGCAGTGTCACGATGGCCTGGCCAATCACATCGTCCGGATCAAGGTTGCCGTGCTCATCGACGCGGTCCAACTGCGGCTCCGGCAGTTCGGCCACCCGCTCGCCAAAGTGCACGATCAAGTGCTCGGACTCGCGGACCGCCAGCGCACCACTGCCGCCCAGCACGCCGACCAAGCCGTCGTCCACGCGATAGAAAATCTTCACATCGCCCAATCCCACAAAGCGCAGGAATTCACTGCGCGGCACAATCCGAAAGCGCGTCGGTGGCGGTGGGGCACCGGCCAGCAAGGTTTGCTCATAGAACTCCACGCCGCCACCGGTACGCATGGCTTCCATGCGCAGGGTGACGGAGTAGTTGCGGTCGTAGGGCGTGTACTCTGGAAACTCGACAGTGATGTAATCAATCGAGGGGTCGATCAAGCCGGCGTCATCTTCCACCACGTCGACCGGCGGCATGGTGGAAACCGTGCCAAAAATGGTGACCGTCAGGCGGCGCGATGTGCCAAGCAGGGTGCCCAGTGGAAATTGCAACTCGTAGGAGATTTGCATGGAGCCATTGATCAGCGCCTTGAGGATGCTGTTTTCCACATGGGCGTAGGAAGAGCGGCCTATACGTGCCGTGAAGGCGGGTAAATGCACAATATGCTCAGAGCCGTCAGCCCGGATGCCGCTTAACGTAACGAGAATTTGGGTACCTGCCGGTGTGGTGGAGCCGTTGGGCAGCCGGCTGGGGACAATCACTTCTACTTCAAAGTAGCCCTCACCGTGGGTATCGAAATTGACATCGGTAATATCTACTTGGTCCACCAGGAAGTACGGCCGTTCGAGCAAGTCGGGATCAAGATCACTTTCCAGATGCACCACTTGCGACCATTGCTGAATTTCGCCGGAAAAATTCAGCACTTCATCGCGGACCCGAAAACGGATCGTCAGTAAGCCACTGCCGTGGGGCCGGTTAATGATTTCCGGATCCACCTGCACGTCAATAGGCTTGGCCCCGGAAATGTGACCGGCGTCCAACTGCAACGTCACCAAATGGCCGTTCCAATAAAGCTCAACGGTGTCGCGTATGCGTATCTCAGGGTAACGATCAATGGTGAGCACGACTCCCAGGGCTGCGCGATCAGGGTCCAGCACGCTGCCCGGCCGTTGCAGGTCGAGGGGCAAGTGCAGTTTGAGTGCGGAGTGATAAGGCAAGCCTGGGTCCTGATCGACGCCGCCAGGCCTTGTGTCCTTGATCAACCAGGTTTGCGGCACCGAGGTACTTTCCGTACCGCTGCCCACACGCACCACCCGCCCATAGCAGGACGAAACAAAGCCCCGAGGCACCAGCTCGCGGAGGATCGCCAATTGATACCGTGGCCGGTTTTCTTCGCCTGGCCGCACTTCAGCCCAGGCCAGCTCGAACGGGGAACCGCCCATGTAAAACTTGAACACATCGCCCACATTTAACGTCACCCAGCGCTCAAAGGTTACGATCAGGCTGTTCTCGATGTGGCGGATGCCCAATCCTCGATCGGCGCCGATCACAGAAATGACCGGGTTGGCCACATAAGGAGGGGGCTCTAGGTCCACGGCGCGGTTGCTGTTGGACGGGTAAACCACCAGGGCGTGGTCAAATGGAATAGAACCCTCGGCGGGGGAAGGCTCAATGACAGCTGGTTCATCAGGCATGGCTGAATTCCTTGCGGCAATAGCGCCAAGGGGCGCGGGACAAGAAAATCAGACACCCGGCGGGTTGGGCTGAATAGCTGTCAACATTGACAGTAGCGACGAACGGTTGTCACGCGGTGCGGACCCCGGCAGGC
>NZ_LJRZ01000387.1:0-235 GCF_002742485.1 Pseudomonas sp. 2822-17 | reverse complement strand
ACACTAGCCCCCCAGCCATAACGATCTAATCCCCTTACAAAGTATCCTTCCTCCTGTTTTTCTATATGAATACCTAAATACGGCGTTAGATTCAGATATGTAAGGTAACCTGCAAAAATCGTACTAATAATAAGAACAAAAAATGTGGCACTTTTTCTATAATTATTCATTTGGTGCCGTTCACGAACACCAAAATATTCTCGCTTATATAATAGACAGACCTTCCCATGAATAC
>NZ_LJRZ01000386.1:0-241 GCF_002742485.1 Pseudomonas sp. 2822-17 | reverse complement strand
GTAACAATCACCTTCAAAATTTCTAATATCAATAAGGTGAATAATTCCCTGAGAAATAATTAACGAATCAATTTGAAAATAGGAGTTATTTACTGCTAGTAATAAGTCGTTTAAAATATACCTCTCCTCTTGAAGGTTTTCTAAAAGTGCATCAAATTTCAATTCACCTTCATAGCCTTTTTCAAGATTTAAATAGCGAAACTTTTCCTTTTCATCCAACTTCATTCGTCTGTTTAAATAA
>NZ_LJRZ01000385.1:0-297 GCF_002742485.1 Pseudomonas sp. 2822-17 | reverse complement strand
GATGATCGAGATCATGAAACACCATGACCATAATCCCGCTTTCTTTTTCCGAATCAAGCAAAGGTAGTTGAATCCTTGACGCAATATGATAGCTTAAAACGCCATCCATCCTGCCACCATCTGTCACCACACCGCCACGTAATGCCTCTTCAAGAAACTCTGGTTTTACAAGGGTTATATCTAAACCAGGAGATGCATTTGGCTCGTAAATTAATTCTTTAGAATCGTCGAAAAGTAGAATACTAAACTCCCTTTGACTTAAGTTCGGTTTCAATGCCTCCTGCGCTTCTTCATGAC
>NZ_LJRZ01000384.1:0-498 GCF_002742485.1 Pseudomonas sp. 2822-17 | reverse complement strand
GAATAATAAACATCGATTTCACAGTTAAATTCATTATCAAGTTGCCACCTAATGACTGCTGGGTGATCTTTATAGTGCTCAGCCATCTTCCGAACGATTCTAGCAGAAAGCTGATGATAGATTTCTGCATTATAATTGTAATGTCTTCTCATCCCATGTTGAAGTTGAACACCTTCCTGCGTCGTATTTAAAACTTCAGGATATTTATGTGTCAGCCACGCGGGTGGGGTAGCGGTTGGTGTTCCAATAACTACTTTTAATCCATACTCATGTGCCAAGTCAATTGCTTTGTCAAAAAGGTCAAAGGAAAACTTCCCTTCAGAAGGCTCAAAAATGGCCCATGCAAACTCCGCAACTCTTATGGTAGAGAAGTTCATTTCCTTCATCCGTCTGTGATCATCAGCCCAAAGTTCTTCAGGCCAATGCTCTGGATAATAACATACACCTAATTGAAACTCCTCATTTTTCACAAACTTCTTCATCGACTAGACCTCCTCC
>NZ_LJRZ01000383.1:0-406 GCF_002742485.1 Pseudomonas sp. 2822-17 | reverse complement strand
GTTTTATAGATACTGAAGGAAAGTTCGTAGTAAACCCTACTTATGATGATGCTTATTCATTTAGTGATGGACTTGCTCGTGTCATGGTTGGAGGGGAGTTTGGTTTTATAGATACAAAAGGGGATATTGTTATCAATCCACAGTTTCAATTCGCAGGTGATTTTTCAGAAGGGCGTGCTTTGATATGGGTTGGTGATAAGGTTGGATTCATTGACAAAGAAGGTTCCATGGTAATAAATCCTCAATTTAATAATGCTCTTCCTTTCTCAGAAGGAGTGGCAGCAGTACAACTCGATGATAGATACGGTTATATTGATCTTGATGGTAACATAGTTATTAATCCTCAATTCGAGTATGCTGGGGAGTTTTCCGACGATCTTGCTTTCATTATAGTGGGGGATAAAAT
>NZ_LJRZ01000382.1:0-271 GCF_002742485.1 Pseudomonas sp. 2822-17 | reverse complement strand
GAAGCAGATGGTGATGATGAAGACGAGGTAACTATTGAGACATTCGGGGATGGTGAAATTGAGCTTGTATTCTGGGAGTTTGGTAACACTGGATACGATGTATTAATTCAAGAATACATTGAAGACAATCCACACATCTCTATTAATCTTCAAAACAGCGATATGAATGACGTACACGATAATCTGTTCACTTCTATTTCAGCAGGTTCAGGTGCTCCAGATATTGCAATGGTTGAAGTTGGTGGAATTGAAAGATTCCGTGCAGCTGGGG
>NZ_LJRZ01000381.1:0-303 GCF_002742485.1 Pseudomonas sp. 2822-17 | reverse complement strand
TTTTTCTTCTTTAGCCCTGGTCACCCTTTGATCAGGGCTGAATAATGCCCTTTTCTAGAACCAATAACACCAATATTCTGTAAGTAGCTAAATTGCTCCCTTCCCCTTAATCTGCATAAATAAATCTGGGTTATCTAGAGGTTCAAAACCAAACTTTGAATAAAATGAATGTCCATCATCTGTACTTAACATCACTCTACGAATCTTTAATTCTTCATAGTTTGTTATGACACTAAGTAACCAGTTCCCCAACCCTTTTTTTCTATAAGGATCTAAAATGAACACATCTTGTATATATGCATG
>NZ_LJRZ01000380.1:0-230 GCF_002742485.1 Pseudomonas sp. 2822-17 | reverse complement strand
CATTTATTCTAACATATGAACTTCAATCATCTATTTAGATCAAAAAAAGAGACACCATTTTCGCTTAAGCGAATCACTGTGTCCTTTAATAATATATTATGATGAAATGAAATCTTTATCATCCAAATAAATAATCCTTTACCTGTAACACGCTAGTTCCCTCTCGTTCTCTTCTGACAGTGTGATTAACTGTTAATGGCCTTATAGATTGAGCACCAAGATCTTCTGGC
>NZ_LJRZ01000379.1:0-132753 GCF_002742485.1 Pseudomonas sp. 2822-17 | reverse complement strand
TCGGCGAAGGCCCATTCGGTCTGGAACCAGGGTTCTTCGGCTTGTTTGACCAGGAAGCCGATCTTTACTTCTTCGGCTGAGGCGATGCTGCTGAGGCTGCTTAACGCAACGGCGGCGGCAAGGACGCGTAGGACTTTTTTCATGAACGACACCTCTTGTTGTTGTTTTTGAGTCTTGGGGTTTAACCGGCAAAGCGATGGCAAGGTTTGCCAGGAATATCCACTTCAATAGCCAGCACCGCACCGTCCAGGGGGTGATCCAATGGACTGGCGGCACTGGTGATGTACAGCGTGGTGAGGTCGGGCCCACCGAATACGCAACTGGTGGGCCGGCTGACGGGCAGTTCGATGATGCAATCCACCTCGCCATCGGGCGTCAGACGCAACAGACAACTGCCGTCCCAGCGGGCATTCCAGACATAGCCTTCGGCATCCATCGCCGAGCCATCCGGACCGCCCCGTGTGTGCGGGCCGAACCAGACCTGTGCCGGTTCGAGTTGGCCGTCGGGCTGGATCGCATAGTGGTACAACGTTCCATCCATGCTGTCGCCAAAGTGCACCCGGCTGCCCTCCTCGTTCCAGAGCAAGGTGTTGGGAATGCCCAGGCCGCTCAGCAACGGCGTGACCTGCCCATCGGCGTCGATGCGATACAGGCCACCGGAACGCCGTGTGATCGGCAGGTCTTCGCCGTGTTCGCCGATGTTGTTCTGCATGGTGCCCAGCCACAGCCGCCCCTGGGCATCGCAGCGCGCTTCATTGCCACGGTTGCCCGGTTGCGGGTCGGCCACGCACAGCAGGGTCAGGGCTTCGGTGACCAGGTCCAGGCGGTAGACGCCGCTGCTCAAGGTCACCAGGGCGTCGCCGCTTTCACACGGGATAAAGGCCGAGACGTGCTCGGGCAATTGCCAGATCTGCAACTGCCCGTCCATCAGGCGCAAGGCCTGTTTGCCGGCGATATTGACCCAATACAGCGCCTGGGTGGGCGCGTCCCAGAACGGGCCTTCGCCCAATTGCGCACGGTGTGCAGTGACGGCCTTACACGACATGAAACCTCCGGGTTCCTTACAGCGAATCGCGCGATGGCGTGCCATCCACCAGGCGCTGGATACGCAACGGGTTAGCGTTTTTCAACGCATCGGGCAGCAGGCTATCAGGGTAGTTCTGGAAGCACACCGGACGCAGGAAACGATCGATGGCCAAGGTGCCGACCGAGGTGCCACGGGCATCGGACGTGGCCGGGTACGGGCCGCCATGCACCATCGAATCGCAGACTTCCACGCCGGTCGGGTAGCCGTTGAGCAGGATGCGCCCGACTTTCTGTTCCAGCAGCGGCGTGAGTTCGGCGAACTGCTGAAAGTCCGCCGGCTCGCCAATGATCGTGGCGGTGAGTTGCCCGTGCAGGCCGTGCAGCGCGGCGCTGAGTTGGGCCTGGTCCGCCACTTCGATAAACACCGTGGTGGGGCCGAAAACTTCTTCTTGCAGCACGTCATCGCCATCGAGCAACAGACGCACATCGGCCTTGAACAGCTGCGGCTGCGCCTGATTGCCCGCCTGGGTGCTGCCCGCCAGATGTTGAATGCCAGGGTGCGAGAGGAGTTTTTCCAGGCCCTTGCCGTAGCTGCTCAAGGTACCGGCGTTGAGCATGGTTTGCGCCGGTTGCTCGCCGATCAAGTGCGCCACCTGCTGGGTGAACGCAGTGAATGCCGGCGAGGCAATGCCGATCACCAGGCCAGGGTTGGTGCAGAACTGGCCACAGCCCTGCACCACCGACGCGGTGAGATCACGGGCGATGGTCTCGGTCCGCGCCTGCAACGCCTGAGGCAACACGATCACCGGGTTGATGCTCGACATCTCGGCAAACACCGGGATCGGTTGCGGACGCGCCGCGGCCATATCGCAGAGGGCGCGGCCACCTTTGAGCGAGCCGGTGAAGCCCACGGCCTGGATCGCCGGGTGCTTGACCAGCGCCTCGCCGACGCCACCGCCAAAGATCATGTTGAACACACCGGCCGGCATCTCGGTCGCTTCAGCGGCGCGGATGATTGCATTGGCGACCTGTTCAGCCGTCGCCATGTGCCCGCTGTGCGCCTTGAACACCACCGGGCAACCGGCGGCCAGCGCGGCGGCGGTGTCACCGCCTGCCGTGGAGAATGCCAGGGGGAAATTGCTCGCGCCAAACACCGCTACCGGGCCGAGGCCGATGCGGTATTGACGCAGGTCCGGACGCGGCAGTGGTTGGCGATCCGGCAGGGCTTTGTCAATGCGCGCACCGTAGAAGTCGCCGCGACGCAACACGGTTGCGAACAGGCGCATCTGGCCGCTGGTACGTCCGCGCTCGCCCTTGATGCGGGCCGCAGGCAATGCGGTTTCACGGCAGACCAGCTCAACGAAGTTATCGCTCAGCGCGTCCAGCTCGTCAGCGATCGCATCCAGAAATTGTGCGCGACGTGCGGCGCTCAATGCACGGTACGCCGGGTAAGCGTGCGCGGCGGCCTGGGCGGCGGCGTCGACTTCCTGTGCGGTGGCCTGGTAGAACGCCTGGGGCAAGGCTTCGCCGGTGCTGGCGTCGACGCTTTGCAGCGTAACGCTGCCGTTGGCGCTACGCTGGCCGCCGATGAAGTTGTGGCCGAGAAACTGGGTCATGTTGCGCTCCTTAAAGGGTGATGACATTGCCGGGTTCGAACACCGCATCGACGCTGCCGACACTGTTGATCAACGGCGCGCCGAACTCAGCCTGGCTGATCTCGAACACATCCCCCGGTTGGGTACGTATACCGTCGGCGAATGACAAGGTGGCGGTGCCGAAGAAGTGAATGTGCACGTCGCCCGGCTTGAGGAACTGGCTGTACTTGAAGTGGTGGTATTCGAGGTTTTCCAGGCTGTGGCACATATTGGCCTCGCCACTGAGGAATTCGTTCCGCCAGATTTCCTCACCGTTACGCAGGATGCGGCTGGTGCCGGCCAGGTGCTGGGGCAGTTCGCCGACGCGCAGCTCCGGGCCGTAGCTGCAACTGCGCAGTTTGGAATGGGCCAGATACAGGTAGTTCTTGCGCTCCATTACGTGGTCGGAGAACTCGTTGCCGACCGCGAAGCCCAGGCGATAGGGCTTGCCGTCGTGGCCGATCACGTAGAGGCCGCCGATTTCCGGCTCCTCACCGGCATCTTCGGCAAATGGCGGCACCGGGAAGGCCTGGCCTGGGCGCACCACGATGCTGCCGTCGCCTTTGTAGAACCATTCAGGCTGCACACCCGCCTGGCCGGCGGCGGGTTTGCCGCCCTCCACGCCCCATTTGAAGATGCGCATGGTGTCGGTCAAGGCGCTGTCGTCACCGCCCTGGTGCATTTTGTCCCGCGCCGCGGCGCTGCCCAGGTGGGTCAGGCCGGTGCCGCTGATCAGCATGTGGGCCGGATCGGGGTGGTCCAGGGGCGGCAGGATTTTTTGTTCGGCCAGCAAGGCCGCGTAGTCGTGGCTGTCGCCCAGGCCGAGGCTGTCGACCTGCTGCTGCAGCTTGACGCCCGCTTCGATGGCGGCCAGCGCCAGTTCGCGCACGCTGTGGGCGCTGCGCACTTCACGCAGTTGCTTGCCTTCCACCACGCCAACGCGGCGCTCGCCATTATTGAGTTCGAACTGCACTAAACGCATGAAGGTTCTCCTAGATTAAGTACGTGTGGCGCCACGGGCGCTGGCGGCGAACTGGTCGGCGGGCAGCACATGCTTGCGCTCCAGCAGGCGATAGACCACGCCGGTCAGCAGCAGCCCGAACAGCATCACCCCGGACAGGAAGTACAAGCCCGAGGCCAGGTTGCCGGTGTATTCCTTGAGTGCGCCGATCACGAACGGGCCGATATAGCCGCCGAGGTTGCCCACCGAGTTGATCAACGCGATGCCAGCCGCCGCACTGGCGCCGGCGAAGAAGCGCCCCGGCAAGGTCCAGAACACCGCCGTGCACGAGAACATCGCAAATGCCGCCAGGCACAGCGCCGCCATTTGCAGCACCGGCACACTCAGCCAGGCGCTGCAGAACAGGCCGATGGCGCCCAGCACATAGAGCACGGCGAGGTGGCCGTAGCGGTCATTCAAGCGGTCGGAACTGCGCGGGATGATCAGCAGGCCAATGATGCCGAAGATGTACGGCACGGCCGAGATGAAGCCGGTGGTGAGGTCGCTGCCGCCGAACTGTTTGATCAGCGTCGGCAGCCACAGGCCCAGGCCGTAGATGCTCAGGGTCACCGGCAGGTAGAACAGCGCCAGCAGCAACACGCGTTTGTCCTTGAGCGCATGCAAGGGGTTGCCATGGCGGGTCTGGCCGTAGGCTTGCAGGTCTTTGTTGAGTTCGTCGGTCAACCAGGTTTTTTCGGCGTCGGTCATCCACTTGACCTGCTTGGGACCATCCGGCAGGTAACGCAGCACCGGCCAGGTCAGCAGGATCGCCGGGGTGCCGATCACGATAAACAGCCACTGCCAGCCGTGCAGGCCGAGGATGCCGTCCATGCCCAGCAAGCCGCCGGACACCGGGCCGGTGATCATCATCGCGATGGGTTGGGACAGGATGAACAGCCCGAGGATCTTGCCGCGATGGCGCACCGGGAACCACTGGGTGATGTAATACAGCACGCCTGGAAAGAACCCGGCTTCGGCCGCACCGAGCAGAAAGCGCATCACATAGAAGCTGTGCGGCCCCTGCACGAACGCCATGCCGATGGTGATGGCGCCCCAGGTGATCATGATCCGCGCGAACCAGCGCCGCGCGCCGAAGCGGTCGAGCATCAGGTTGCTGGGGATCTCGAACAGGAAGTAGCCGATGAAGAACAACCCCGCGCCCAGGCCATAGGCTGCATCACCGATACCGACGTCGGCGCCCATGTGCAACTTGGCAAAGCCCACGGCGGAGCGGTCCACGTAGGCGATCAGGTAGAGCAGGATCAGGAAGGGAATCAGTTTCAGCGTGATGCGCCGGATAAGCCGCAATTCCTCGCTCATGGGGTCGATCTCCGATTGTTGTTCTTATAGGAATCGGGGATGCCTCTCGCGGAACATCCGCCAGGGTCATACCTCAGTTAAGCCAGACTATATAGTAGGACTATTTGCAAAACAACTCTTCCAAAGCGAACATTTTGCGCTTATGTTTAGCCGCAGAGAGAACATATAGTCATACAATAAGAGAATCGATCATGTCTGATAAAAAGCCCGGCCTACGCTCCGCCCAGTGGTTTGGTACCGCCGACAAGAACGGCTTCATGTACCGCAGCTGGATGAAGAACCAGGGCATTGCCGACCATCAGTTCCATGGCAAGCCGATCATCGGTATCTGCAACACCTGGTCGGAGCTGACCCCGTGCAACGCGCACTTTCGCCAGATCGCCGAGCACGTCAAACGCGGCGTGATCGAGGCCGGCGGCTTCCCTGTGGAGTTCCCGGTGTTCTCCAACGGCGAATCCAACCTGCGCCCCACTGCCATGCTGACGCGCAACCTGGCGAGCATGGACGTGGAGGAAGCCATTCGCGGCAACCCCATCGACGGCGTGGTGCTGCTGACCGGCTGCGACAAGACCACCCCCGCCCTGCTGATGGGCGCCGCCAGTTGCGACGTGCCGGCCATCGTGGTCACCGGCGGGCCGATGCTCAATGGCAAGCACAAGGGCCAGGACATCGGCTCGGGCACCGTGGTGTGGCAGCTCAGTGAACAAGTGAAGGCCGGCACCATTACCCTGGATGATTTCCTTGCGGCCGAGGGCGGCATGTCGCGTTCGGCGGGCACCTGCAACACCATGGGCACCGCGTCGACCATGGCCTGCATGGCCGAGGCATTGGGTACCTCGCTACCGCACAACGCGGCGATTCCGGCGGTGGATGCGCGGCGTTATGTGCTGGCGCATATGTCCGGCATGCGCGCCGTAGAGATGGTGCGCGAAGACTTGAAGCTGTCGAAGATCCTCACTAAAGAGGCCTTTGAAAACGCGATCCGCGTGAACGCCGCCATCGGCGGCTCGACCAACGCCGTGATCCACCTCAAAGCCATCGCCGGGCGCATCGGCGTCGAGCTCGACCTGGACGACTGGACCCGCATGGGCCGTGGCATGCCGACCATCGTCGACCTGCAGCCGTCGGGCCGCTTCCTGATGGAAGAGTTCTACTATGCCGGTGGCCTGCCCGCCGTACTGCGTCGCCTGGGCGAAGCCAACCTGATCCCACACCCGAACGCGTTGACCGTCAACGGCAAGTCGCTCGGCGAAAACACCAAGGACTCGCCGATCTACGGCCAGGACGAAGTGATCCGCACACTGGACAACCCGATCCGCGCCGACGGCGGCATCTGCGTGCTGCGCGGCAACCTGGCGCCATTGGGGGCGGTACTCAAGCCATCGGCCGCCAGCCCGGAGCTGATGCAGCATCGCGGCCGTGCGGTGGTGTTCGAGAACTTCGACATGTACAAGGCGCGCATCAACGACCCCGAGCTGGATGTGGACGCCAACTCGATCCTGGTCATGAAAAACTGCGGGCCCAAGGGTTATCCGGGCATGGCCGAAGTCGGCAACATGGGCTTGCCGGCCAAGCTGCTGGCCCAGGGTGTGACCGATATGGTGCGTATTTCCGATGCACGCATGAGCGGCACGGCGTATGGCACGGTGGTGTTGCACGTCGCGCCGGAAGCGGCCGCGGGCGGGCCGTTGGCCACGGTGAAGGAAGGTGACTGGATCGAACTGGACTGCGCCAACGGCCGTTTGCACCTGGACATCCCCGACGCAGAGCTGGCGGCGCGCATGGCCGACCTCAAGCCACCGCAAAACCTGATCGTCGGCGGCTACCGCCAGCTGTACATCGACCATGTGTTGCAGGCGGACCAGGGCTGCGACTTTGACTTCCTGGTGGGTTGCCGTGGGGCGGAAGTCCCCCGTCATTCCCACTAATTGGGATGCTATGATGCCGCGTCTTTAAGCCAGAGCCTCCCCGTCGTTATGGATCACCAGCCGCCCAAGCCGCGCAAGAGCATGCATGCCCAGATCGTTCAGGACTTGGGCATGCACATCGTTTCCGGCCGCTTCAAGCCCGAAGAAAGACTGCCCATGGAGGCCACGCTCTGCGAGGAGTACAAGGTCAGCCGCTCGGTGCTGCGCGAGGCAACCCGGGTGCTCAGCGCCAAGGGCCTGGTGTATTCCAAGCCACGGGTGGGCGCGGTGGTGAGGCCTCGGCTGAAGTGGCACCTGCTGGACCCGGATGTGTTGTCATGGTTGATGCAGTCCACGCCCCACAGTGAATTCTTCAATACCCTGGCCGGGGTGCGGCGCATCCTCGAACCGGAAATCGCCGCCATGGCCGCCACGACGGCGACCGATGAAGACATCGCCACCATCGAAAAAGCCTACACCGGCATGGAAACCGCGAAGACCCACGAGGACCTGTTGCAGGCCGACCTGGACTTCCACCGCGCCATTGCCGACGCCACGCGCAACGACCTGCTGGCGTATATGTGCAACATGCTGTCGTTGCCGTTGCGCGAGTCGATCAATATCACCAACCGCCGCCCGGACATCCAGGGCCTGAGCCTGCCCCGGCACAAGGCGATCCTCACCGCGATCCAGAACCGTGACGCGCTGGGCGCACGGCATGCGTCGCTGGTGCAGCTGGATGACACGCGGGTGGCGTTGGATACGGTGATGAATGTGCTCACGCCGCTCTGAATTCAAGGCGTAACACAAACCCAATGTGGGGGGGGCTTGCCCCCGATGGCAATAGATCAGTCAATATTGCTGTGACTGATCCACCGCTATCGGGGGCAAGCCCCCCTCCCACATTGGAGCTGTACAGGCCGTTAGAGGGTGTAGGCGATGCCGACTTGGACTGTACGCGGGGCGCCTGGGTAGGCGTAGATGTTGCCGAACGCGCCCTCTTCATACTCGCGGTTGAACAGGTTCTTCACGTCCAGGTTCAGCCGCACCTTGTCGTTGACCTTGTAGTAGCTCAGCAGGTCGACGACGGTGTAAGCGTCCATGGAGAACGCCGTGTTGGCGGTCTGGCCAGCACGCTGGTCGACGTATTTGCCGCCAGCGCCCAGGCCCAGGCCTTTGAGGGCGCCGTCCTGGAACTCATACACGTTGAGCAGGCTGAAGCTGTTGCGGGGGATGTTCAGCAGGCGTGTGCCGGAGCGAATGGTGTTGTCCTTGGTGACTTCGGCATCCACGTAGGCGTAGCCGCCGATCACGCGCCATTCAGGGGTGAGGTTGCCGGCGACGTTGAGGTCGAAGCCTCGGCTGCGGACTTGGCCGGCTGCAACGCTGAAGGTGTTGTCCACTGGGTCGGTGGTCAGTACGTTTTTCTTCTCGATCTGGTAGATCGCCGCGTCAACACTCAACTGGCGGTCCAGGGCTTCCCACTTAATCCCCATCTCGTAGGACTTGCCCTTTTCCGGCTCGAAACCACCGCCCTCGCGCGCGGCGCCGGGGTTCGGCTTGAAGGACCGTGCGGCGTCGGCATAGACCGCCACAGTATCGGTAAGGTCGTAGATTACCCCTAGGCGTGGAGTGACGGCGTTTTCAGCGGTCTGAAACGGGTTAACCCCGGTCACATAGCTTTCGTAATCATGTTCAAACCGCTCAAACCGCGCACCCGCCAACACTTTCAAGCGCTCGGTCAGCGCCATTTGGTCCTGCACGAAGGCCGCATAGGTCTTGAGGTTTTCTTTGTCGTGGGTCGGTGTGCGCGTCAACGTTGGGCGCGGCTGGCCGTAGACGGGATCGAAGATGTCAATCGGGTAAGTGCCCGCAGCAGCGCTGGAACGCTGGATGATCGACTTGTAGTCGTAGTCCTCGTACTCAATGCCTGTGAGCAAGGTGTGCTCGAAACCACCCGTGGAGAAATGCCCGGTGAGGTTGAGCTGGTAGTCCTTGTCGGTCCATTCCAGCTTGCGGTAGTTGAAGTTGCGTTGCAGCGTGCGGCCATCGGCGCTCAGGCCGTTGGCTTCAATCGCATTGCCCTGCAAGGTGCCGTCCAGCCACTGGAACCCACCGCCCAGCGTCCAGTTTTCATTGAGCAGATGCTCGAAACGCAACTGCGCCATGCTGTTGTCGTTGTGCAATTTGCCGACGTCTTTATCACCCCAGAAAGTATCGCGAGATGCATTACCTTTTTGGGTGGGGTAACGCGTCAAACCACGATCCAACGGATGATTGTTGCGCATGAAGTCACCTTCAAAGATCACCTTCGTCTCATCGGTAGCTTGCCAGGTGATCACCGGCGTCACGCCGTAGCGTTCGGTTTCCACATGGTCACGGAAGGTGTCGCCGCCCTCGCCCACCACGTTCAGGCGATAGGCCAGGCGACCTTCTTCATCCAGCGGGCCGGAGGCGTCCAGGGTGCCGCGTTTCATGCCTTGGTCATTCAACTGGCTGCCGAGGGTCACGGTACGCTCGGGCAGCGGTTGCTTGGACACCACGTTGAAGGTGCCGCCTGGGTCGCCACGGCCGTAGAGCATGGTCGCGGGGCCGCGCAGTACTTCGAGGCGTTCGATGGTGTTGGCGTCCGGCATGTTCGGGTAGCCACGGTTGATCGGGAAACCGTTGCGGTAGAACTCGCCGGTGGTGAAGCCGCGCACGGTGAAGGTGGTCAGGCCCTGGCCGCCAAAATTGTTGGCACGGCCGACGCCGCCGGCATAGTCGAGGGCATCTTGCAGGCGGGTAGCGCCGATATCCTCGACTACATCCTTGGACACTACGCTGATGGACTGCGGGGTTTCATGAATCGAGGTGTCGGTACGCGTCGCACTGGCTGAGCGTGTGGCATGGTAGCCCTTGACCGGTCCCTGAGCGGTTTCATAGTCGGCCGTACCGGTCACATTGGTCGCTTGCAACTCCAGGCTGGTTTGCTCGGTAGGCGCGACATCCGCCCAGGTGAAGGGGGAAAACGCCTGCAACACGCAGATTGAAATCAGGGTACGACGCATGGATGTTGGACCTAGTGAATGAGCCAGATGGGACGGCAAACCTGCCAAGAATTCGCGGGGCATGCTATACCATCGCATTCTTGTTTGATATCTATTCTCATTCGTTATTTTTTGCGTATCTGCTTTGTATCAAAATCAAGATAAAGAAAAGCCACTCGATTGAGTGGCTCCCTGCACTGCGTGGCTCGCCTCAGCGATACCGCTCCAACCAATGCGCGTAAGGCGCCGGCAAGGTCCAGGAGGACTTGTCCACGCCCAGCTCCTTGGCCGCAAAGTACGCCCAATGCGGGTCGGCCAGGTGCGCACGACCCACCGAGACCAAGTCCAGATGCCCCGCCTGCAACGCGCCTTCTGCCAGTTGCGGCGTACCAAACCCCCACGCCGACGTCACCGGAATACCGGCTTCACGCCGTACGCGTTCGGCAATCGGGCCCATAAAGGCCGGGCCCCACGGGATGTTGGTGTCGGGGATGGTGAAACCGACGCTGACGCTCAGCAGGTCCAGGCCACCGGCCTTGAAGTTACGTGCCAGTTCGATGGATTCGGTGAGGGTCTGCTCGTCACGGCCGTCGTATTCGATCACGCCGAAACGCGCGGTCAATGGCAGGTTTTCCGGCCAGACTTCGCGTACGGCGGCCAGGGTTTCCAGGAGGAAGCGGCTGCGGTTGTCGAAGCTGCCACCGTAGGCGTCAGTGCGCTGGTTGGAATGCTCGGAGAAGAAGCTCTGGGCTAGGTAACCGTGGGCGAAGTGCAGTTCGATCCACTCGAAACCGGCGTCACGGGCACGGCGGGCAGCGTCGACGAAGTCCTGTTTAACCCGAGCGATGTCTTCCAGGGTCATGGCACGCGGTACGTTGGGCAGGTTCGCACCAAAAGCGATGGCCGAGGGCGCGATGGTTTCCCAGCTGCGGTCGTCGGCGGACGAAATATGGTCATCCCCTTCCCACGGACGGTTGGCGCTGGCTTTACGACCGGCATGGGCAATCTGGATGCCGGGCACCGAACCTGCGGCCTTGATGGCCTGGACCATCGGCACGAACGCCTGGGCGTGGGCATCGCTCCAGATACCGGCGCAGCCTGGTGTGATTCGGCCTTCCGGCGCAACGGCAGTGGCCTCGACCACCAGCAAACCGGCGCCGCCACGGGCCATGCCGGCCAGATGCACGTGATGCCAATCGTTGACGATGCCGTCGTCGGCCATGTATTGGCACATCGGTGGGATGGCGATGCGGTTACGCAGGGTCACGTCTTTGAGTTTGAACGGTTCGAACAGAGCGGACATGGAAAACTCCAGCAGCAAGTGAGTGATTCGATAGTTCGATGGTAATCGAACAATGGTATTCAGCGATACCCCCCTGTTATCATCCGTCCCCATGCGAGCCTTCAAACACCCTACCCTTCAAGACCTGACCTTAGAGCGTCTGCTGTACGCCTTGAGTGATCCGGTGCGCCTGGAAATTGTCCGCTACCTGGCGGGCGTGCCAGAGGCAACCTGTGGCGAACTGGACGGTGGGCGCCCCAAGTCGAGCATGTCCCACCACTTCCGGGTACTGCGCGATGCCGGCCTGGTGCACACCCGCAGCGTGGGCACGACCCATCTGAACTCGTTGCGCGCTGAAGAGCTGGAAAGCCGGTTTCCAGGATTGCTGGCCAGCGTTCTCAGCCAGCGCTGAGGCTGATTGCCTCACCGTCCAGGTACACGCGGTCTTTGCCGTTGTGCTTGGAGGCATACAGGTTGCGGTCGGCACATTTAAGTACCGCCGACATATCGGCCCCCGCCGAAAAGCGCGCCATGCCCGCGCTGCAGGTGTAGTGGTGAGGCGGGGCCACACTGCAGCGGATCGACTGCAACAGGCGTAGCGCGAAATCACTGGCGACTGAAGGGTCATCGCCCACCAATAGCACGCCGAACTCCTCGCCGCCGATCCTGCCGAAGCTATAACTGCCCGGCGTCGATTTGAGGCAACCGGCCATGGCGCAGAGGATGGTGTCGCCGACATCGTGACCGAACTGGTCGTTCTTCAACTTGAAACTGTCAATGTCCAACATCATGAAATAGCCGCTCTCGCCTGCCGCAAGCAACGCGGCGAAGCTCTCCATAAAGGCGCGTCGATTCAGGATGGAGGTCAGGTAGTCTGTTTCAGCCAGTACCCGAAACTCACTCTCGACCAGCAACACCGAACGCAGGTTTTTCAGGTAGGACACATTAAGAACGCAGCCAATCGAAACGGACGCCGCGCAAAAGATAAACAAGTAAATGTCGACGCCTTGGTAAATACCTACCGGAATATGGGGCCAGGCCATTAACCACACCACGATCGCGCACACCAGAAAGTCCTGGACCGCGATAAACAGAATTGCACTGCACGCCACCAAGATCACTGCCAGCGGCAAGGCAAACACCTGCAACTGCAGGTCGGTGCGAACAACGTAGGTAAACCCGGCCGTCAACAGCGCCATGTAGACCACCCCCAGCGCCCGCCACAAATAATAGTGAGTGACGCGTCGGTGAAGCCGATACACAACGATCAGACAGAGGGTGACAATGACGGCCTGCACGCCCAGCAGCTTCGCGTGATCAGCCATCAGCACTCCAACCCACGCAATAATCCCGATAAGCTCGGCCTGTGCGATCGCGGGTGACAATAGCCTTTGCATCCGTGGCCTGAGTTTCAAAATAGCTGGCACCCCTTCACTCCTTGCGAATAAGCAGCCTACTGACTGTCGGCCTGACTCGCTTGCAGACTCAACAAGCAAGTTGCAAACGAATACGCCATAAAGCGTCTTACCAGATAAATAAACGGTGGCAGTACCTCAAGCATGGTCTTGGAATGGATTTTGAAATACCCCCGGTCAGCACCTTCTTGAACCAGACGAATAACGTGGGTTTTAGACACCGACAACTGCTCGGCGATTGAAAGATAAGACGACGACCTGAAACTTGCGCCCTGGTTATCCAGCGAACACGCGTCGTTATAAATTGCGAGCATCAACATATGTCCTGCATCGCGGTTTACCAGCCAATAACAGTCAGGCAGTAACAGATCAATCGTCAAATTTTCATTGAGCAACGTCGAATAACCTTTGAAGTAACGGGCGAGATACGTACGGTCATCCAACTCATGCAAATGCCGAAAAACTGCTTCATCGACGTGCATCAACTCCAACGGCTCCACAACGGACGCCAGCATCAACCGGATTTCCCCACACGCCTGGGAAGACGGCCTGAACACGCGCAAGCGGCTGTCATCCGGATGCCCCGCCACCTTCATGAACCCCAGTGCCCTGAACAGCAGAAATATGGATTCGAGGCTGTTTTTCGAACAGAACCTGCGCGCAACGCAAAATTCTTTTACTTCCGACAGTAATGCCACGGGTTTGGAGAAATAGGTGCTCAATAATGTGTAGGACACCATCAAACGGTTGAACTTAAGTGCCGTCTTGTAGAAAAACGCTCTTTTTGAATAGGGTTCCAGCAACATCTTGTAATGATTGCGCACGCACGCTTCAAATTCCACATGGCGCTCCAATGCTTGCGCCGTATGTTCCATCGCCAACTTCAACGAACTGCCACACATGAGAAAGAGCCCTGATCAAACAACTTGGATTATGATCTCAATGCAGTACCGGTAATGGCGTTTTGCCTTGAACGCAATCTATCGCGATTAAGTAAAAGGACATCGTCGCTACCAAAATTGTTCCAAAATCCCGAAGTGGCTTAAGCGTTTCAGTTCCCCACCGAACCTTCCCCCCAACCCGGCGTCCGAGCTAAGGCACTGTTGCTTACCGCTCACCGCGAGGTTGTCGTTTGAAAGCCGCCATCATCAAAAAGTACCGCCTGATCATCAAGACCATGGGCTACGTAGGCTGGTCGCTGTTCTGGCTGTTGCTGTGGGATATCGCCGTCACGGTAGATTTCATGCTGTTTCTCAACGCCAAGATCAACCTGCCGCTGATGCCCCTTACCCTGCTGGGTTCGGCGCTGATTGTGCTGATCAGCTTTCGCAACAGCAGCGCCTACAACCGCTGGTGGGAGGCCCGCACGCTGTGGGGCGCGATGGTCAATAACTCGCGCAGCTTTGCGCGCCAGGTGCTGACCCTGCTGGACGACCCCGGCAGCGAAGTGAACCCGGTCAAATCCACCCTGCTGCGCCGCCATGTGGCCTACGTCAATTGCCTGGCCGCGCACCTCAAAGGCGAGCCGTGCCCGGATGAAGTCCGCGCGTTTATCCCCACCGAGGAGTTCGCCCGCAACGGCGCCACCAATAACTTTGCCAACGATATCCTCACCGGCTCAGCGGCTATCCTGGCCCGGGAGTACAAGGCCGGGCATCTGGACAGCATTCGCCTGGCACGGCTGGAGTCGACCCTGGTGGACCTGTCCAACGCCCAAGGCGGCATGGAGCGTATCGCCAACACGCCACTGCCCTACCCTTACGTGTATTTTCCACGGCTGTTTATCTCGTTGTTCTGCCTGATCGTACCGGTGGGCCTGGTTGAATCCCTGGGCTGGTTCACCCCGCTGGCGTCTACGGTGGTGGGCTTTATGCTGCTGGCCATCGAACGCATCGGCACCGATTTGCAGAGCCCGTTCCGCTCCAGCGAACACCAGATCCAGATGGAAGCCATCTGCGAAACCATCGAAAAGAACCTGCAATCGATGCGACGCGACGCCCTGGCCGACGACCAAATCGGCTGATCACCACTGCAGCCCTAAAGTGCGTGACTTCGCGGTCGATAAACCGGAGGTACGCATGGGCCACACCCCCTCATAACAACACATGCGACGTTCAGCGCTACCCACTGCCTTGCCAAAACTATAAATACTCCGCAGGTGAAGTCATGAATATCAAGCAGAAGCTGACCTGGGCGTTCGCAGCTATCGCGTGCGTCCCCGTCATCCTGGTCGCCGTGTTGGTAGTGTTGAACCTGCGCGAGGGGGCCCAGGCCAATTTCCTCGACAGCAGCGGGCGCGAGATCCGCCAGATCGACAATGGCATGAAGCAGTTTTTCGACGGCATCAGCCAGAACGTCGACTTTGTGGCCAAGGACCCGCGTGTTATCGCGGCCAAGGACCTCAAGAGCTACGCCGGCGCCGACGCCGCGCAAATCCCCCTCACACCCACGAATAAAGCACTGCTGGATATCTTCGACCAGTTCGCCAAAAGCCATCCGAGCACCGCTTACCTGTCCCTGGGCCTGAGCGACGGCGGCTACGCCAGCTGGCCGGACGACACCAAACTGAACAACTACGACCCCCGCGTGCGCCCTTGGTACAAAGCGGCCATCGCCGCGCCTGGCGCTACCGTGCGCACCGGCGCCTACTACTGGGCACCGGATGACGTAGTGCTGATCGGCACCGTGCACACCGTCGCTGACGCCACCGGCAACATCCTCGGTGTGGTCGGCCTCGACGTGTCGCTCAAGCAGCTCACCGAACTGGTGCGCAACATCAAGCTGGGCGACAGCGGCTACCTGATGCTGGTGGAAGCCAACGGCAACGTGCTGGTGGACCCCAGCGATGCCAAGCACAACTTCAAGCCCCTGGCGGACCTCGGCCCCAACTACGCGGAACTGTCCAAGCGCGGCGACGGCGTGACCCAGATCGACATCGACGGCGTGGCCTACATGGCCAACGTGGTCAGTTCCAAAGACCTGGGCTGGCGCTTTATCGGCCTGATCAAGCGCGACGAAGTGATGGCCGGCGCCACCAGCCTGACTTGGCTGATCGCCGCAATTGCCGCCGCGCTGGCGGTGGTCTTTGCGATTGTCGGCGCCAGTTTCGCCAGCGTCATCGTGCGTCCGATCCGTGGCGTGGCCGACGGCCTGCAAGAAATCGCTGAGGGGGAAGGCGACCTCACGCGCCAACTCAAAGTGCAGGGCAAGGACGAAACCGCCAGCCTGGCGGGCTGGTTCAACCAGTTCCTGAGCATGATTGCGCAACTGGTGCAGCGCATCGGTAACGCGTCATCCGACTTGCAAACCGCCGCCGCCGACACCAGTGAAGTGGCCAACAACATGAACCAGGCCGCCGGTCGCCAGCGTGAAGCCGTGGAACTGGTGAGCACTGCGTTCAACGAAATGGTCGCCACCGCCAACGAAGTGGCACGCTCTTGCAGCGCCGCAGCCACCAGTGCCGACGAAGGCTACCGCGATGTGCACACCGGCCAGCAACACATCGGCGAAGCCACCGGCAGCGTGCTCAAGCTCAGCGAAGACCTGCAGAAGTCGACCCAGACCATGCAGTTGCTGGAGCAGGACAGCCAGAACATCAACACCATCCTCGACACCATCCGTTCGATTGCCGAGCAGACCAACCTGCTGGCACTCAACGCCGCAATTGAAGCCGCACGTGCCGGTGACCAGGGCCGTGGCTTCGCCGTGGTTGCCGACGAAGTCCGCGCCCTGGCGCGTCGCACGGCTGACTCCACCGGCGAAATCGACAGCCTGCTGGGCAACCTCGCCCGCCGCACCCAGGAAGTCACGCAGCAGATGCAAGGCAGCCTGCTGGTGTCCCACACCAGCGTGGAACGCATCCAGCAAGCCCGCGACAGCTTCGACAAGATCCGTGGCTCGGTGGACTCGATCCGCGACCAGAACACCCAGATCGCCACGGCCGCCGAAGAACAGCACCAGGTGGCCGAAGAGATCAACCGACACATCGCGCAGATCCATGCCGATGCGCAGTTGGTTGAAGGCTTCGCCCATTCGGCGCAGACCGGGTCAGGTCGTTTGACGGATATTTCCGGTCAGCTCAAAGGCCTTGTGGGGCGCTTCAAGTTTTAAGCTTTCTCAGCCCGGGGTCGCTTGGGTGGGCGTGTATTGGCTACTATAGCCACGTATTACCCGCCCTTTGCCCAGCCACTCCGGAGCCTCAATGCCCACCCCCAAGGACACTGCCCCCGACAGCAGCCCACCGATGATTCCCGAGCAGCGCCGCGAGCAAATCCTGCGGCAATTGCGCAAGCATCAGGTGATGAGCGTGCACCAGCTGATGGAAATGTTCGACTGCTCGCACATGACCGTGCGCCGTGACATCGCGCTGTTGGAGCAGGAAGGTCGGGCGTATTCCGTTACCGGCGGGGGCAGGATCGCCAGCCAGTTGCACAGCGAACCAAGCCATCAATCCAAAGCCGTGGTGGAATTACCGCAAAAGCAGGCGATGGCAAGGTTGGCCGCGCGGTTGCTGCACGCGGACATGACCGTGTACCTGGACGCCGGCACCAGCACCCTGGAAATCGTGCCGTATATCATGGCGCTGTCGGGCATGACGGTGGTGACCAACGACTTCGGAATCGTGCAGGCGCTGATGGATGCGACACAGGTGACCGTGATCCACACTGGCGGGCAACTGGACCACGATAACCACTCCTCCGTCGGTGGGCTGGCCGTGGCGACGTTGCGCCAGGTGGTGACGGATATCGCGTTTGTGTCCACCAGTTCGTGGGACCTGCACCGAGGCATCACCACCCCCTCGGCGCTGAAGGTCGAGGTCAAGCAAGTGGCAATGCAGTCAGCGGCTCAGGTGGTGCTGGTGGCGAGCAGTTCCAAGTACGGCACGTTCAGCATGTACCGCATCGCCGGGCTGGAACCGTTCGACGTGATCATCAGCGACGACGACCTGGCCCCGGCTGCGGCAGACGGCATCCGCAAGCGTGGGATTGAACTGATGCTGCCGGGTGATCCGTTGCCGGAGTGATGCCCTAGCCCCCTCCCACATTTGAGCGCTGTTGGCAGGCAGAACGGCTCGTCGACTATTGAGCAGTTTTCCAGTCCCGCAACCATTGCAAGCCTGCCGAGGTGTCGCCCTTTGGCCGGTATTCGCAACCGACCCAGCCGTCGTAGCCCAACTGGTCCATCAGGTCGAACAAGTACGGGTAGTTCAGCTCGCCCAGGTCCGGCTCGTGGCGGTCCGGCACGCCGGCAATCTGGATATGGCCAATGCCGGCGAAGTCGCGGCGCAGTTTGGTGGCTATATCACCTTCGACGATCTGGCAGTGGTAGCAGTCGAACTGCACCTTGAGGTTGCTCGCACCGACTTCCCGGCAGATGGCGTGGGCCTGGTCCTGGCGGTTGAGGAAGAACCCCGGCATGTCGCGGGTGTTGATCGGCTCCAGCAATACCGTTACGCCAACCTGCGCCGCCGCGGCGCTGGCGTAGGCAAGGTTTTCCAGGTACACGGCGCGATGGCGCTGGCGCAGGTTTTCCGACGGCAGCAACCCCGCCATGACATGCACGCGGCTGTTACCGAGCACGGCGGCGTACGCCAGGGCGCGGTCGAAGCCGCTGCGAAACTCGGCCTCGCGCCCCGGCAGGCTGGCGATGCCCCGCTCCCCTGCGGCCCAGTCGCCCGGTGGCGCGTTGAACAAGGCCTGTTCCAGTCCGTTATCGCTCAGGCGCTGCCTGAGCACCTGCGCGTCGTAGTCGTAGGGGAACAGGTATTCCACCGCATCAAAACCATCGGCCTTGGCCGCGGCGAAGCGCTCAAGAAAGTCGTGTTGCGGATACAGCATGCTCAGGTTGGCAGCAAAACGAGGCATAAAAACTCCCAGGAGTCAGACAAAAGGCCAGATCAGCAGGGTAATCAGGAAACCCAAGGTGCCGAGCAACGTCGTGATCACCGTCCATGTGCGCAACCCGTCGGCCACATTAAGCCCGGCAAGCTTGGTGAAGATCCAGTAGCCGGCATCGTTGATATGGGACATGGCCAGCCCGCCACCACCCATCGCCAGGCACAGCAGCGCCAGGTGGTTGGGCGTGAGGTTGAGGGTGGCGATCAGCGGGCTGATGATACCGGCCGTGGTCACCAGGGCAACGGTGGTGGAACCTTGCACCGCCCGCAGCAGCATGGTCAGCAAAAAGCCCAGGGCCAGCACCGGCAGGCCGGTGGTGCGCAGCATGTCGGAGACCACGGCGCCGATCCCGGTGTCCACCAGCACTTTGCCGAACACCCCGCCGGCACCGGCGATCAGGATCACCATGGCCACGCCCGGCAGCGCCGAGCCGATCACGTCCGAGACCTGGGTGCGGCTCCAGCCCCGACGAGAGCCCAGCAGCCAGGCGCACAGCAAGGTATCAATCAACAGCGCCACCAACGGCGCGCCAAGCACGGTCATCACCCCACGCAGCACCGATTCAACCGGCAGCAGCGAGGTGGCCAGGGTGCCCAACAGGATCAGGACGATCGGCAGCAGAATCAGGCTCACGATCAGGCCGAAACCCGGCGCCGGGGCCGCTGGCAACTTGGCGACGATGGCGCTGGTGGACTCTTCCAGGCCCATGTGGGACTCGGCAACGCCAGCCTGCTGCACCGCTTTGTCGTTGCCGTGGGTCCAGGCCTTCAAATCGTCATTGGTGACGTGGGGGCCATAGACTTCGGCACGAATATCGTCGGTCATCGGGTAAAAGCGGCGGGTCATGCGCCCCGCCACGCGATAGCCGACGTAGCAGAGCAATGCAGTGATCGGCAGGCCGAACATCAGCACCCGACCCAAATCCGCCCCCAACTGACTGGCCGCCGCCACGGCGCCTGGATGGGGCGGCAGGAATGCATGCACCGTCAGCAGCGCCGCACACATCGGCAAGGCGAACATCAGCAGCGGTTTGCGTGCCCGGCGCGCCACGCCGTAGGCCAGCGGCATCAGGATAATCACCCCGACCTCAAAGAACACCGGCACGCCGATGATGAACCCGGCGATGGTCAGCGCCAATGGCGTGCGGCTGTTGCCGAATCGCTCGATCAGCGACTTGGCCAGGGCCTCGGCGCCACCGGAAAGCTCGATGATCCGCCCGATCATCGCGCCCAGGGCGATGATGATCGCGATATGACCGAGGGTCTTGCCCATGCCGCCTTCGATGGTCGCCACCAGGTCGGCCGGTTTCACCCCGGCCACCAGCGCCACCACGATACTCACCAGCATCAGCGCGACAAACGGCTGGAATTTGTACTTGAGGACCAGGAATAGCAGCAGCGCAATACCCGCGCCGGCAGTCAACATCAAAATCAGTGGGCTCATTCGAAAATGTCCTGTTGTTATTGTTTTTTGGCGCAAGCCGGCCCCGTCGAAATCCGCAGGCGGGTCTCGCTGGAGGCTTGCAGTGTCGGTCTACGGGTTACCAGTGCGCGCCGAACGTCTCGCGCAGTTCATCCAATGCCGCTTGATCCATCGGCGCGGGCCGAGGGTTGCTCATCAACCAGAGCCTGGCGGTTTCTTCCAACTCTTCCAGGGCATAGCTGGCCCTGGCCACTGAGCTTTCCCAGACCACCGGTCCGAGGCGTTCGAGCATCACTCCGCGCACACTGTTGGCCAGTTGCGCCACTTGCTCGGCGACCTTGGGCGAACCAGGGCGTTGATAGCCGATCAATGGAATGTGCCCGACCTTCATCACTTGGTAGGGCGTGAGCGGCGGCAGGATATCGTCGTCGCGCCACACACCGGCGAGGGTCAGCGCCACCAGATGGGTGGAATGGGTATGCACCACGCCGCCCACCGAAGGATTGCGGTCATACACCTGCCGATGCAGGGCCAGGGTCTTCGAAGGTTTATCCCCGGACACCCACTCGCCTTGCAGGTTGACCTTGGCAATTGCCGCCGGCTCAAGACGGCCGAGGCAGACGTCGGTAGGGGTAATCAGCCAACCATCGTCGAGGCGCGCGCTGATATTGCCGGCGCTGCCGACGGTGTAGCCGCGCTGATACAGGCTGCGGCCGACGTCGCAGATTTCTTCGCGCTGGGCCTGCTCGTCGATGCCGCTCATTGGGCATCTCCGGCCAGGTGCGCGAGGGCTTTGGCAAAGAAGTCGCGGCCACCGAAGTTGCCCGACTTCAGTGCCAGCGCCAGCGGTTCGGCGGAGCTGCTGAGCGTGGCCGGCACGCCGGGGTCGATCTGCGCACCGATCTGCAACAGGTTGACGCCAAGCGCCTTGACCACGGCGCCGGAGGTCTCCCCGCCCGCCACCACGAAGCGCCGCACACCTTGCTCGCGCAGGCCGGCAGCAATCTCGCCCAACGCCTCCTCCACCAGCGCCCCGGCGCGTTCGACGCCGAGTTGTTGCTGCACCGCCTTGACCTCGGAAGGGGTGCTGGTGGCGTAAATCAACACGGTTTGTGAACTGTCACGGGCAAAGGCCAGCGCCTGTGCGACCACAGGCTCACCCGCGGCCAGGGCGACGGGGTCAATGCGCAACGCCGGGCGACCGGCTTCGCACCACGCGGCCACCTGGCCGAGGGTCGCTACCGACGCACTGCCTGCCAGCACCACTTCGCCGCCGCCGACCGTGGGCAATGCGCTGACATCCAAATCACGCAGTTTACCGGCGCGTCGAAAATTGCCCGGCAGGCCCAACGCCAGGCCCGAGCCGCCCGTCAGCAACGGCAAGTCGGCGCAGGCACTGCCCAATGTGTAGAGATCCTGGTCCGACAGCGCGTCAGCGATGGCGATGCCCACCCCCTGCTCGCGCAGCTCGGCAATCTTCTGGCGTGTAGCGTCGACACCCGCGGCGACCGCGTCGTAGCGCAGCAACCCCACCGGTAATTGCGTCTGCTGTTGCAGCACCCGCACCAGGTTCGCGTCGCCCATGGGCGTCAACGGGTGGTGCTGCATGCCCGATTCGCTGAGCAACTGGTCCTGCACAAACAAGTGGCCACGAAAAATTGTCCGGCCGTTTTCCGGGAAGGCCGGGCAGGCCAGCGTGAAGTCACTGCCCAGCGCCTTGAGCAACGCCTCGCTGACCTGGCCGATATTACCGGCGGCGGTGGAATCAAAGGTGGAGCAGTACTTGAAGAAAATCTGCTCACAGCCCTGCCCGCGCAGCCACTCCAACGCGGCCAGTGATCCTTCGACGGCCTCGACAGCAGGCGTGGTGCGCGACTTGAGCGCGATGACGATGGCATCGGCATCCAGCCCATCGGCGACTTCGCGGCTGGGAATGCCAATGCTCTGCACCGTACGCATACCGCCGCGCACCAGCATGTTGGCAAGGTCGGTGGCGCCGGTGAAATCGTCGGCAATGCAGCCCAGCAACGGGCGTGCGGTGGGGTTAGTCATGGAGCGGTCCTCACACAGATTCGGGCTTGGCGGTCGGCAGATCGATGCCAGGGAAAATCTTGATCACCGCCGAATCGTCCTCGCGGCCGAAACCGGCGCTGGAGGCCTGCATGAACATCTGGTGCGCCGTGGCCGACAGCGGCAGTGGAAACTTGCTCGCACGGGCGGTATCCAGCACCAGGCCCAGGTCCTTGACGAAAATGTCCACGGCCGACAGCGGCGTGTAGTCGGCCTTGAGAATGTGCGGCACGCGGTTCTCGAACATCCACGAATTGCCGGCGCTGTGAGTGATCACCTCATACAAGGCATCGGCGTCGACCCCTTCGCGCAGGCCCAGGGCCATGGCTTCGGCGGATGCGGCGATGTGCACCCCGGCGAGCAATTGGTTGATGATCTTGACCTTGGAGCCCAGCCCGTGGACATCGCCCAGGCGATAGACCTTGCCGGCCATGCCCGCGAGTACCGCTTCGGCCTTGGCATAGGCGGCCTGCGGGCCGGACGTCATCATGGTCATTTCGCCGGCGGCGGCTTTGGCCGCACCGCCGGAAATCGGCGCATCCAGGTACAGCAGGCCGTGTTCGCCCAGGCGCTGGCCCAGTTCTACGGCGTAGGTCGGCGCCACGGTGGCACAGCCGATCAACAGGCTGTCTGGCCGCAACGCCGCCACGGCACCGCCTTCACCAAACAACACGGTCTCGGTTTGTTCGGCGTTGACCACCACCGTGATGATCACATCGCACGTGTCCGCCATGTGTGCGGGCGATGTGCACGCCACTCCGCCTTCGCCGGCGAACTGTTGGGTGACTGCCTCACGCACATCACAGGCATGCACATTGAACCCGGCGCGCAGCAGCGAGCGGGCAATGCCCAGCCCCATCGCGCCCAAACCGATCACACCGACATTCTTATTATTCATGGGTACTCCAGGGGAAAACGGCGGCTGACACCACACCGGCGAGCCGCGTTGGAATTGTGATCGATCATCCACCAATGAACGGATTATGTGAAGTATTTTTTCAATCTAACATTTTTTAACATCGACTCGATTAAATCTCACACCCGCCCTTTATCGCCTCACCTCATTTTCGCCACTTGTGCTTTGCGTATTATGGTATACCATCATACGAAATCCTCCCCCACACCTGATGGAGCCGCTCATGAGTTTCGAAATCCGCAAGATCGTCAGCTATGTAGAAGAGACCTTTATCGAAGGCGGCAAAGCCTCCGACACTCCGGTAAAAATGGTCGGCCTTGCCGTCGTACTGAAAAACCCCTGGCTCGGTCGCGGTTTCGTGGAAGACCTCAAGCCTGAGATCCGCGCCAACTGCTCCGACCTCGGTGCCCAGATGGTCGAGCGTCTGGTGAGCATCATCGGCGGCGCTGAAAAGATCGAAGCCTATGGCAAGGCAGCCGTGGTCGGTGCCGACGGCGAGATCGAACACGCCAGCGCGATCATCCACACCCTGCGCTTTGGCAACCACTACCGTGAAGCGGTCAAGGCCAAGAGCTACCTGAGCTTCACCAACAAGCGCGGCGGCCCAGGCACCTCGATCCAGGTGCCAATGATGCACAAGGACGACGAAGGCCTGCGTTCGCACTACATCACCCTGGAAATGCAGATCGAAGACTCACCGCGTGCCGACGAAATCGTCGTGGTCCTGGGTTGCGCCGACGGCGGCCGCCTGCACCCGCGCATCGGCAATCGCTACATCGACCTGGAAGAACTGGCGGCGGAAAGCGCCCAGTAAGCACGGCCGGCCACCACAACAAAAAGCATGCAGGAGCGCTCCATGATTCGGCTCACCGCTGAACACACACCGGCTGGCACCAGTTACCTGGCGACCGGCCAAGGCCAGCCTGTGGTTTTGATCCACGGCGTGGGCCTGAATAAAGAAATGTGGGGCGGCCAGGTGGTTGGCCTGGCCACGAATTACCGCGTAATCAGCTACGACATGCTGGGCCACGGCGCCAGCCCGCGCCCGGCCGCCGGCACGCCGCTGCTCGGTTACGCCGACCAGTTGCTGGAACTGCTCGACCACCTGCAACTGCCCAAGGCCACGGTGATCGGCTTTTCCATGGGCGGCCTGGTAGCGCGTGCCTTTGCGCTGCATTACCCGCAACGCCTGCAAGGCCTGGTGGTGCTCAACAGTGTGTTCAACCGCAGCCCCGAACAGCGCGAAGGCGTGATCGCCCGCACCGCCCAGGCCGCCGAACACGGCCCGGATGCGAATGCCGAAGCGGCGCTGTCGCGCTGGTTCAGCCGCGAATACCAGGCGGCCAACCCGGCGCAGATTGCTGCGCTGCGCGAAACCCTGGCGGGCAACGATCCCCAGGGCTACCTCACCACCTATGAACTGTTTGCGACCCAGGACATGTACCGCGCCGACGACCTGGGCAACATCCAGGCGCCGACCCTGGTCGCCACCGGTGAGCTGGACCCCGGCTCCACGCCGCAGATGGCCCGGCAACTGGCCGAGCGCATTCCCGGCGCGACCGTTGCGGTACTGCCCGAGCAACGGCATATGATGCCGGTAGAATCGCCGCGCCTGGTCAACCAGCTGCTGCTGGGGTTTCTTGAAACGGCACACTCCCAACAACACCCGATAAAGGGGATCGTGGCATGACGCTTGAACGCTTCCAGATGTGCATCGGCGGTGAATGGGTCGATGCCCTGTCCGGCAAGACCTTTGACAGCCTCAACCCGGCGCTGGCCGAGCCTTGGGCGCAATTGCCCGACGCCGACGAAGCGGATGTGGAGCGCGCCGTACAGGCCGCCCAAACCGCTTTCGACAGCCCGGCCTGGCGCGGCCTCACCGCCACCGCACGGGGCAAACTGCTGCGTCGCCTGGGTGACCTGATCGCCGCAAACACAGAGCGACTGGCCCAACTGGAAAGCCGCGACAACGGCAAGCTGATCCGCGAGACCCGTGGCCAGGTCAGCTACCTGCCAGAGTTTTTCCACTACACCGCAGGCCTGGCCGACAAGCTTGAAGGCGGCACCCTGCCGCTGGATAAACCCGACCTGTTCGCCTACACCGTGCACGAAGCCATGGGCGTGGTTGCCGCGATCATTCCGTGGAACAGCCCGCTGTACCTCACCGCGATCAAGCTCGCACCGGCCCTGGCGGCGGGCAACACCATTGTGATCAAACCGTCGGAACACGCCTCGGCGACCATTCTCGAACTGGCACGCCTGGCGCTGGAAGCCGGGATCCCACCGGGTGTGGTCAACGTGGTCACCGGTTACGGCCCGAGCACCGGCGCCGCCCTCACCCGCCATCCGCTGGTGCGCAAGATCGCCTTTACCGGCGGCGCGGCCACGGCGCGGCATGTGGTGCGCAGCAGCGCCGAGAACTTCGCCAAGCTGTCCCTGGAATTGGGCGGCAAGTCGCCGAACATCATCTTTGCCGATGCTGATCTGGACAGCGCCATCAATGGCGCGATTGCCGGCATCTACGCGGCGTCCGGGCAAAGCTGCGTGTCCGGCTCGCGCCTGCTGGTGCAGGCTGAAATCTACGACGAATTCGTCGACCGCCTGGTGGCACGCGCCCAGCGCATCCGCATCGGCAACCCCCAGGACGACGCCAGCGAAATGGGCCCCATGGCCACCGCGCAGCAACTGGCCGTGGTCGAAGGCCTGGTCGCCGATGCCATCGCCGAAGGCGCGCGCCTGCGCACCGGCGGCAAGCGCCCACAGAACCTCGGCGAAGGTTGGTTCTATGAGCCAACGCTGTTCGAGTGCGACCGCAATTCGATGAAAATCATGCAGGAAGAAGTGTTCGGCCCAGTGGCCTCAGTCATCCGTTTCAAGGATGAAGCCGAAGCTCTGGCCATCGCCAACGACTCGCAGTTCGGCCTCGCCGCCGGTATCTGGACCCGTGACCTGGGCCGCGCCCATCGCCTGGCGCGGGACGTGCGTTCGGGGATCATCTGGGTCAACACCTACCGTGCGGTGTCGGCGATGGCGCCCATCGGCGGTTTCAAGAACAGCGGGTACGGGCGCGAAAGCGGCATTGATTCGGTACTGGCCTACACCGAGCTGAAGACGGTGTGGATCAACCTCTCCCAGGCGCCCATGCCTGATCCTTTTGTGATGCGTTAAGAGTCCACGACCATGATCGAACCCGGCATTTATAAAGACGTCATGAGCTCCTTCCCCTCCGGCGTCACGGTGGTCACCACCCTCGACCCGGACGGCGGTATCGTCGGCATTACCGCCAGCGCGTTCAGCGCGCTGTCGATTGACCCGGCGCTGGTGCTGTTCTGCCCCAACTATGCGTCGGACACCTACCCGATCCTGCGCGACAGCAAGCGGTTTGCAATCCACCTTTTGTCTGCCGACCAGACCGCCGAAGCCTATGCCTTTGCCAGCAAGGGCAAGGAAAAGGCCAAGGGCATCGAGTGGCACTTGAGCGAACTGGGCAACCCGCTGCTGGCCAAGGCCACGGCGATCATCGAGTGCGAGTTGTGGCGCGAATACGACGGTGGTGACCACGCGATCATCGTCGGCGCGGTGAAGAACCTGATCCTGCCCGCCGAACCGGTCACGCCGATGATCTACCACAAGGGCAAGCTGGGCCCACTGCCGACGCTGGCGTGAGGCGTCCGGGGGGCCGTGAGGGTTTGTCGCTTAAAGAACGCAGCATGATAAACTTGGGCACGATTTTCGGCCCTCAATCGGCCCCCGGCCGGCCGAGGCCTCCAGTCAACCGCCACATTCAGAGCTAACCCCATGAAACGCGCGCCCCTCGACGACAGCTTCAAGGTCAATCACAACCCGGTCACCCTGCGCGAAATCGTGTTGGAAAAACTGCGCAGCGCCATCATGAACTTCCAGTTGCTGCCCGGTGACCGCCTGGTGGAGCGCGACCTGTGCGACCGTCTCGGCGTCAGCCGCACCTCGGTACGCGAAGCCTTGCGTCACCTGGAGTCCGAAGGCCTGGTGGAGTTCGCCGATGCCAAGGGCCCGCAAGTGGCAATCATCACCCTGGCCGACGCCGTCGACATCTATGAACTGCGTTGCGTGCTCGAAGGCTTGATCGTGCAGCTGTTCACCCTGCGCGCCAAGGCCAAGGACATCAAGGCCCTGGAAAAAGCCCTGGAAGAAAACCGCAAGGCCCTCAAGGACGGTGAACTGCAGCAGGTCATCGACTCGGTCCAGGGCTTCTATGACGTGCTGCTCGAAGGCTCCGGCAACCACGTGGCCGCTACCCAATTGCGCCAGTTGCAGGCCCGCATCAGCTACCTGCGTGCCACCTCCGTGTCCCAGGAAAACCGTCGCGGCACCAGCAACCAGGAAATGGAACGCATGGTCCAGGCGATCAAGAGCGGCGACCCGCTCGCGGCCCACCAAGCGTGTGTCGATCACGTGCGCGCCGCCGCCGCCGTGGCTCTGGATTACCTCAAGCGCAAACAGGAAGAGACCGGCAAGACGCCGGAAATCACCCTGCCGATCGCGCTCAAAGAACCGCGCATAGGCCGCTGACCGTGCCCAGCCCGCGCTTTTGCCCGACCTGCGGCGGCAGTGACCTCGGTCACCAACTGCCACCGGGCGATACCCATGAGCGCCTGATGTGCCGGGGCTGCGGCTATATCCATTACATCAATCCCAAGATCATCGCCGGCTGCATCATCGAGCAGGACGGCAAGTACCTGCTGTGCCAACGGGCTATTCCCCCGCGCCCCGGCACCTGGACCTTGCCCGCAGGCTTCATGGAAGGTGGCGAAACCACTGAGCAGGCGGCGTTGCGCGAGGTGTGGGAAGAAAGCGGCGTACGCGCCGAGATCGTCTCGCCCTACTCCATCTTCAGCGTGCCGAAGATCAGCGAGGTGTACATCATCTTCCGTGCGATTGCGCTGGAGATCACCGGGCAGTTCGGGCCAGAGACGCTGGATTACAAATTCTTCGCACCCGAGGACATTCCCTGGGACAGCATCTACTACCCGGCGATCCGGCAGATCCTCGAGCGTTATATCGAGGAGCGGCAGGCTGGGGTGTATGGCATTTATATCGGCAACGACGACAGCGGCAAGATTCACTTCATTCGCTGACCTCAAGGCCAAACACGAATCAAAATGTGCGAGGGGGCTTGCCCCCGATGGCGGTGGTTCAGCTACCTTATTCAGTGGCTGACACACTGCTATCGAGGGCAAGCCCCCTCCCACATTTGGACCACTATTTGGCTTGATAACTAGGGTGCCAAGCCTTCCACGATGATGATCTGCGCCACCCCCGCGCCCTTACGGTGCGCCTTGGCTTGCTGATACTCGGCAGACTCATAACACGCCACCGCCTGCTCGTAGCTATCAAACTCGATCACCACATTACGCTGCCGTGCCGGCCCGCCTTCCAGCGCCGCACTGCGCCCGCCCCTGGCCAGAAACCGCCCGCCGAACTTCGCAAACGCCGCCGGCGCGCGCTGGGTGTATTGCGTGTACTGCTCTGCATCAGACACATCCACATGGGCGATCCAATAGGCCTTCATCGTGACATCCTCTTGTTTAGATTTTGTGGTATACCATAATACATACAACCAACAAGTCGAGCATTTCACATGGCCTTCAACAGCATTGCAGACATCATCGAAGACTACCGCCAAGGCAAGATGGTGCTTCTGGTGGACGACGAAGACCGGGAAAACGAGGGTGACCTGTTGCTGCCCGCCGCCTGCTGCACCGCCGAGACTATCAGCTTCATGGCCCGTGAAGCCCGCGGCCTGATCTGCCTGACACTCACCGACGAGCACTGTCAGCGCCTGGGCCTTGAGCAAATGGTGCCGAGCAATGGCAGCGTGTTCAGCACCGCGTTTACCGTGTCCATCGAAGCCGCCACGGGCGTGACCACCGGCATCTCCGCCGCCGACCGCGCACGCACCGTGGCAGCGGCCGTGGACATCAATGCCGGACCGACCGACATCGTGCAACCGGGGCATATCTTCCCGTTGCGCGCCAAGGATGGCGGCGTGCTGACTCGCGCCGGGCATACCGAAGCCGGTTGCGACCTGGCGCGCCTCGCCGGGCACACGCCGGCCTCGGTGATCGTCGAAGTGATGAACGACGACGGCACCATGGCCCGCCGTCCGGAGCTGGAAGTCTTCGCACGCAAACATGGCATCAAGATCGGCACCATCGCCGACCTGATCCACTACCGCCTCAGCACCGAACGCACCGTGGTGCGCATCGGTGAGCGCGACCTGCCCACGGTGCACGGCACCTTCCGCCTGATCACCTTTGAAGACCGTATCGACGGCGGCGTGCACATGGCGATGGTCATGGGCCAGTTGCACCGCGATACACCTGCATTGGTGCGCGTGCATGTGATCGACCCGCTGCGCGACCTGGTCGGTGCCGACTACAGCGGCCCGTCAAACTGGACGCTGTGGGCTGCCTTGCAACGCGTGGCGGCCGAAGGCAGCGGCGTGGTGGTGGTGCTGGCCAATCATGAGTCGTCCCAGGCCCTGTTGGAGCGCGTACCGCAACTGACCCAGGCGCCGCGCCAGTTCAGCCGGTCGCAGTCGCGCATTTACTCGGAAGTCGGCACCGGAGCGCAAATTTTGCAGGACCTCGGGGTGGGCAAGTTGCGCCACCTGGGCCCACCTTTGAAATACGCAGGCTTGACGGGTTACGACCTCGAAGTAGTGGAAAGTATTCCCTTCGTTTCATGACCCGGCCAGATAGCCGGTATGGCAAAGTGCTTGCGCAAAGCTTGGAATACCATAATATGATATTCCATAGGTTGGATGACCTTTATAACGTCATCCACACCGACTGCTCCCGATAGGCGGGCATCCAAAGCCCCGCTCATAAACACAACAATGAGGGCGTAAAAATGGTGTTGAACAAAGGTGCAACCGCAGCGCTGTTTGCGGGACTACTGAGCGTGACCAGCCACGTCGCGCTGGCGGCCGAAAGCGTCAATTTCGTGAGCTGGGGCGGTAGCACCCAGGATGCGCAGAAGCAGGCGTGGGCTGACCCGTTCAGCAAGGCCAGCGGTATCACCGTCGTGCAGGATGGCCCCACCGACTACGGCAAACTCAAAGCCATGGTCGAGAGCGGCAACGTGCAGTGGGACGTGGTGGATGTGGAGGCCGACTTCGCCTTGCGCGCCGCCGCCGAAGGCCTGCTCGAACCGCTGGACTTCTCGGTGATCCAGCGCGACAAGATCGACCCGCGCTTCGTCTCCGACCACGGCGTCGGTTCGTTTTTCTTCTCCTTCGTGCTTGGCTACAACGAAGGCAAGCTCGGCGCGGACAAACCCCAGGATTGGACCGCGCTGTTCGACACCAAGACCTACCCCGGCAAACGCGCCCTCTACAAATGGCCAAGCCCTGGCGTGCTCGAACTGGCGCTGCTGGCCGACGGTGTACCCGCCGACAAGCTCTACCCTCTGGACCTGGACCGCGCCTTCAAGAAACTCGACACCATCAAGAAAGACATCGTCTGGTGGGGCGGCGGCGCGCAGTCGCAACAACTGCTGGCCTCCGGCGAAGTCAGCATGGGGCAGTTCTGGAACGGCCGTATCCACGCCCTGCAGGAAGACGGTGCACCGGTCGGCGTGAGCTGGAAGCAAAACCTGGTGATGGCCGACATTCTCGTTGTGCCTAAAGGTTCGAAAAACAAAGCGGCAGCGATGAAATTCCTGGCCAATGCCAGCAGCGCCAAGGGCCAGGCGGATTTTTCCAACCTGACCGCCTATGCGCCGGTGAACATCGACAGCGTGCAGCGCCTGGATTCAGTCCTCGCACCCAACCTGCCGACGGCGTATGCCAAGGACCAGATCACCCTCGATTTCGCCTACTGGGCCAAGAACGGCCCGGCCATTGCGACACGGTGGAATGAATGGCTAGTCAAATGAAAATGACGGCAACCACACCGACCGGGAGCGCCCTCGGCGCTGCCGGTGCGGTACCGGCCAAGACACCCTCGCCGTCCCTGGCACAGCGTTGGCGCGGATCGAGCAACCTGATCCCGGCCCTGCTGTTTCTCGGCCTGTTCTTCCTCGCGCCGCTGATCGGCCTGCTGCTGCGCGGCGTGCTGGAGCCGGTGCCGGGCCTGGGCAACTATGAACAGCTGTTCGCCAACTCGGCCTATGCCCGGGTGTTGCTCAATACCTTTTCGGTGGCGGGACTGGTGACCTTGTTCAGCCTGCTACTGGGCTTTCCGCTGGCCTGGGCAATCACTCTCGTGCCGCGTGGTTGGGGGCGCTGGATGCTGAGCATTGTGCTGCTGTCGATGTGGACCAGCCTGCTGGCCCGCACCTATTCCTGGCTGGTGTTGCTGCAAGCCTCCGGGGTGATCAACAAGGCGTTGATGGCCATGGGCATCATCGATCAGCCATTGGAGATGGTGCATAACCTCACCGGCGTGGTGATCGGCATGAGCTACATCATGATCCCGTTCATCGTGCTGCCGTTGCAGGCGACCATGCAGGCCATCGACCCGATGATCCTGCAGGCCGGCTCGATCTGCGGCGCGAGCCCGTGGACCAACTTCTTCCGTGTCTTCCTGCCGCTGTGCCGGCCGGGGTTGTTCTCCGGCGGGCTGATGGTGTTCGTGATGTCTCTCGGTTACTACGTCACCCCGGCGCTGCTCGGCGGTGCGCAGAACATGATGCTGCCCGAGTTCATCATCCAGCAGGTGCAGTCGTTCCTCAATTGGGGCCTGGCCAGTGCCGGCGCCGCGTTGCTGATCTTCATCACGCTGGTGCTGTTCTACTTCTACCTGAAGCTTCAGCCGGAATCCCCGGTTGGCGCCAGCAACGCGAGGTAAGCCGTCATGCTCCTGACCCCCAACGCCATGAGCCGCAGGATGCGCTTGGGCCTCTACACCACCACCGGGTTGATCGGCCTGTTCCTGCTGCTGCCGATCGTGTTTATCGTGCTGCTGTCGTTCGGCTCATCGCAATGGCTGGTGTTCCCGCCGCCCGGCTGGACGCTCAAATGGTACGGCCAATTCTTTTCCAACCCCGATTGGATGAACGCCGCCATGGCCAGCCTCAAGGTCGCGGTGTTGACCACGGTGTTCGCCGTCGTCCTGGGCCTGCCCACCGCATTTGCCCTGGTGCGCGGGCGCTTCCCCGGCCGCGAGTTGCTTTACGGCCTGTTCACCCTGCCGATGATCGTGCCGCTGGTGATCATCGCCGTGGCGGTGTATGCGCTGTTCCTCAAGCTGGGCTACACCGGCACGATGTTCGCCTTTGTGGTCAGCCATGTGATCGTTGCGCTGCCGTTTACCATCATCTCGATCATCAACTCGCTGAAGCTGTTCGACCAGTCGATTGAAGACGCGGCGGTGATCTGCGGCGCCTCGCGCTTGCAGGCCGTGTTCAAGGTGACGTTCCCGGCGATTCGCCCTGGGATGGTCGCCGGTGCACTGTTCGCGTTCCTGGTCTCATGGGACGAAGTGGTGCTCAGCGTGATGATGGCCAGCCCGACCCTGCAAACCCTTCCCGTAAAAATGTGGACCACCCTGCGCCAGGACCTGACGCCTGTGATCGCCGTCGCCTCGACGCTGCTGATCGGCCTCTCGGTGCTGGTCATGGTGATTGCCGCCGCCGTTCGCCGGCGCACCGAAACCCGCGCTTGAGCGCCGAGGATTAAGACATGAGTGCAGTGATCAAAGACCCCGTGCAAACACCTGGCCAAAGCCTGGTGAGCCTGCGCAACCTGAACAAGTTCTACGGCGAATTTGCTGCCGTGGACAACATCTCGCTGGACATCCAGGACGGCGAATTCCTCACCTTCCTCGGCTCCAGCGGCTCTGGCAAAAGCACCACCCTGTCGATGCTCGCCGGTTTCGAAACGCCGAGCAGCGGCGAGATCCTGGTCAGCGGCCAATCGCTGGTCAACGTGCCGCCGCACAAGCGCGACATCGGCATGGTGTTCCAGCGCTACTCGCTGTTCCCGCATTTGTCGGTGCGCGACAACATCGCCTTCCCCCTGGCGATCCGCAAACTGGCCAGCGCCGAGCGCGAAAAGCGTGTCGACGCCATGCTCAAGCTGGTGCAGCTTGAGCAGTTCGCGCATCGCCGCCCTTCGCAACTGTCCGGTGGCCAACAGCAACGAGTCGCCATCGCCCGCGCGCTGGTGTACGAACCGCGCATCCTGCTGATGGACGAACCCCTCGGCGCCCTCGACAAAAAGCTGCGTGAAGACCTGCAGGACGAGCTGCGCCAGCTGCACCGGCGCCTGGGCATCACCATCGTCTACGTGACCCACGACCAGGAAGAAGCCATGCGCCTGTCCCAGCGCATCGCGATTTTCAGTCACGGCAAGATCGTCGGCCTGGGCAGCGGCTTCGACCTGTACCAGAACCCGCCGAACGCGTTCGTGGCGTCGTTCCTCGGCAACTCCAACTTCCTCAAGCTCAAGGCCCAGGGCAACGCAGTGGCGTCGTTCGAAGGCCAATCCCTGTCGATCCGCCTGACCACCGGGTTGCGCACCGAACAGGACGTGCTGCTGATGGTACGCCCGGAAAAAGCCCTGGCGCTGAGTGTCGAACAGGCCGCCGAGCAACCGCTGGCGGCGGGCTGGAATGAAGTGTCGGCCATCGTCGGGGAAGTGTTGTTTCTCGGCGAAAGCCAGACCTGCACCGTGCGCACCCTGGGCGGCACGTCGATGACGGTCAAGGCGCTATCGGCTGCGGGTATGCCGCTCAAGGCCGGCGACCCGGTGCGTGTGCGCTGGGCGACGGCGGATGCGTGTGTGTATACCGAGTGGGCCGAAAGCGACCTGAACAAGGCCGCTGGCGCGCATTGAGTCACGGTTGTGGGGCCAATGACGATTGCCTATCTGCTCAAAAACAACGCAAATCAAATGTGGGAGGGGGCAAGCCCCCTCCCACATCCAGACGAGAATCCCGGCGCTGGCGCCCCTCGCCACAAGGTTATGACAGTCGGTAGACCGCCTTGGCCTTGCGGGTGTGTTGACGTGTCGCCAGGCAGTAATACAACGGACACGTCACCACCAAACCCACCAGCCACGACAGGTCCGCGCCTTCCACCAGGTTGGCCCACGGCCCCACGTACAGCGACGTATTGGCAAACGGCAACTGCACGATGATGCCGATGAAGTACGCCACGATCGCATGCAGGTTAAAGCGCCCATACACGCCGCCATCAGCCTGGAAGATCGAAGCGATGTCATAGACGCCGCGCTTGATGACGTAGAAGTCGATCAGGTTGATAGAAGCCCACGGCACCAGTACCAGCAACAGCGCGAGGATCAGGCCGATGAACTGCGAGATGAAATCCGCCGACGCGCCCAACGCCACCACGCAACAGCCGGCGAGGATCACGCCCGACAGCACCACGCGCACTTTGATACTGGGAGTCCAGTGGCTGGCGAAGGTCTGGATCGAAGTGACGATCGACAGCACCGCGCCGTACAGATTCAAGGCGTTGTGGCTGATGATATTGAGCAAAAACAGCACCATCAGGATCGGCCCCAGCCAACCGGTGGCCTGCTTGACCGCTACCATGGCTTCGGTGCCCTCGGGCGTGGCGAGTGCGGCAACCAGGCCAAAGGCGAAGGACAGGATCGTGCCGAGGGTGGCGCCCAGGTAGGTCGCAATGAAAGGCCGGGTAATTCCGATGTCCGCTGGCAGGTAGCGCGAGTAGTCGCTGGTATAGGGCGAAAAGCTGATCTGCCAGATCACCCCCAGCGACACGGTGGCCAACCAGCCAGCCGCGTTGAAGCCGCCACGGCTCAGGAAATCCGCTGGTAGGTCATGGGCAAAGATGTAGGCAAACCCGGCGAGCAATGCGCTGCCCATCACCCAGGTGCCGATACGGTTCAAGGTGTGGATAAAGCGGTAGCCGATCACGCCGATGGCGGTGGCGCTGAGGGCGCCGATCAGGATGCTCGCCGGCACCGGCACCGACGGCACGATGCCGACGATGGATTTGCCAGCCAGCACGATGTTGGAAATAAAGAAGCCGATGTAGATCAGTGCGGCGAAGAACACAATCAGCAAGGCGCCGTAGCGGCCGAACTGGCCACGGCTCTGCACCATCTGCGGAATGCCCATGCGCGGGCCCTGGGCCGAGGCAAGGGCTATCACGATACCGCCGAGCAGGTGCCCGAGGGCAATTGCCAGCAGTCCCCAGGCCAGATTGAGGTGGAATACCTGGGCGACCATGGCGCCGGTGACGATGGGCAGCGGCGCGATGTTGGTGCTGAACCATAAAGTGAACAGGTCGCGGGCCTTTCCGTGGCGCTCTGCGAGAGGGACGTAATCGACCGTGTGATGCTCGATCAGGGGGTCTTGCCGGGACATCTGGGGCATGGAAATGAACTCGCGTTGTCTGATCTTATAGTTGTTTGACGCCATACCGGGGGGAGCTCTTCGGCCCTCTCGGATGAACACCATATTATGGTATTCCAACATTTCCACAAGACTGATCCGCTGTTTGTACCTGCAACTGATCCGGTTCCCTGTCGCCTTGAATCCTTTAAATTTCAGCCTGAACCCCAGCATTCATTGGATATTTCGCCAGAACAAGACGTTTATCGGGGGTTTAAAAAAGCGCTTGCAAGCTGTGTATTACGGTATACCATCATACCTACAAATTAATAAAAACCGCTCCACCGCCAGAGGACCGTCACATGATCGATGCCGCCATCTACAAACAAGTGATGGGTTCATTTCCGTCCGGGGTCACCGTGATTACCACGCTCGATGACGACGGCCAGATCGTCGGCCTCACCGCCAGCGCCTTCAGTTCCTTGTCCATGGACCCGGCCCTGGTGCTGTTCTGCCCCAATTACAGCTCCGACTCCTACCCCATTCTGATCAAGAACAAGCGCTTTGCCATCCACGTCCTGTCGGGCGGCCAGCAAAGCGAAGCCTATGCGTTTGCGCGCAAGGGCAAAGACAAGGCCCAAGGCATCGAATGGACGCTCAGCGCGCTGGGCAACCCGATCCTGGCGAATGCCACGGCGGTGATCGAGTGCGAGCTGTGGCGTGAATATGAAGGCGGCGACCACGCGATCATGGTCGGCTCGGTGAAGAACCTGATCGTGCCGGAACAGGCCAACGGGCCCTTGGTCTATTGCCACGGCAAAATGGGCGCCCTGCCCGTGCCTGCCTGACCTCCCAGCAAACCCGGTATTTGCGCAAAACAACAACAGATTAGAGGTAAGCACCATGAAGTTTTCGCTGTTCGTACACATGGAACGTTGGGACGAAAGTGTCAGCCATCGTCAGTTGTTCGAAGACCTGACCGAACTGACCCTGATGGCCGAGGCCGGCGGTTTCAGCACCGTGTGGATTGGCGAACACCACGCCATGGAATACACCATTTCGCCAAGCCCGATGCCGCTGCTGGCTTACCTCGCGGCCAAGACCACCACGATTCATCTGGGCGCCGGCACCATCATCGCGCCGTTCTGGCACCCGCTGCGGGTGGCGGGCGAATGCGCCTTGCTCGACGTGATCAGCAACGGGCGCATGGAAGTCGGCCTGGCTCGCGGCGCGTACCAGGTGGAGTTTGACCGCATGGCCGGCGGCATGCCCGCCTCCAGCGGCGGCCAGGCCCTGCGTGAAATGGTGCCAGTGGTGCGTGCACTGTGGAAAGGCGACTACGCCCACGACGGCGAGATCTGGAAATTCCCCACCTCCACCAGCGTGCCCAAGCCGATCCAGCAGCCCAACCCGCCGATGTGGATCGCCGCCCGCGACCCGGACTCACACAACTTCGCGGTGGCCAACGGCTGCAATGTGATGGTGACGCCGCTGATGAAGGGCGACGAAGAAGTCCTCGACCTGAAAAACAAATTCCAGGCGGCCCTCGACAACAACCCCGACGTACCGCGCCCGCAATTGATGGTACTGCGCCACACCCATGTGCACGCGGCCGATGATCCGGAAGGTTGGAAAGTCGGGGCCAAGGCAATCTCGAAGTTCTATCGCACCTTCGATGCCTGGTTCGGCAATAAAGAAGTCCCGGTGAATGGCTTCCTGGCGCCAAGCCCGGAAGAAAAATTCGCCGCCCGCCCTGAGTTCGAACTGGAAAGCCTGCACAAGACCGCGATGATCGGCACCGCCGCCGAGATCATCCCGCGCATCCAGTACTACCAGGAACTGGGCGTGGATGAGTTCAGCTTCTGGTGCGATAACAGCTTGTCTCATGCAGAGAAGAAGAAGTCGCTGGCGCTGTTTATCGAGCAGGTGGTGCCGGCGTTTCGTTGACTGCTTGCAGGCTTCGCATCAAGCAGATGCGGAGCCTGCACGTCCGGCAATCAGCTGAACAATTCGACACCCAACTGGAACGCAACCCACAGCGCCAGCCCCGTGGCAAAGAGCAGCGCGATATTTTCGAACAGGTTGTTGCGGTATTCCTTGCTCAACAGCGACTTCTGGTTGGACATGATCAGCAAGCCGAGGGAAATCACCGGCAAACCAATGATGTTCAACGCGCTGACGCCGATGGTCAGCGTGACAAAGTCCGGCATGCCCGGCAGCGACCAGATCAGTGGGGTCACCAGGATGAACAACATGAACCACTTGTGCAGCGGGTCATGGTGGAATTCTTTGCCGTAACGCTCGCGGCGTCCGGGCCGTACATGCTGGAAGGCATCGGTGATCAGCATGGGAAATGCCGTGGTTTTACCGGAGATGCTGGCAAACAACGTTGCGAACACGCCAATAAAGAAGATGTACCAGCCAATAGGGCCGAAGAAGATTTCGAGTGCCTTACCCAGGTCGCTCAGGGTCTTCACTTCAATGCCGTTGGGCCGCAGGATCTCGGCGCCTACAATCCAGATCGCCAGGTTGATCACAATGCCGACGAACACGGCAAATAGCAGGTCGTTGCGTTGGATACGCTTGTGCTGTGGGCCAACCCAGCCTTTTTGACGCATGACATAGGGGTGCACGAAGTTGGCAATCGAGCCCGCCACCGCGCCGATCACCGAGACCGCCACCAGCAATGCCCCGTGTACGCCCTCATCCGGCGGAATGCTGAAACCAATCGTCCCTTTGACAATGCCCGCCATATCCGGCCCGGACATCACCGCCAGCGCAATGAATGCGAGGGTCATGATTGCCAGCAGGCCTTTCATCACACCTTCGATCATCGAATAGATATTGCGCCCGACCAGCAACCATACGGCCAATACCACCGCCACCGAACACAGTAATGCATAGTCGGTCTTGAACAGCATGGCCAGGGCTTCCCCCGCGCCCTTGATCATGTAGGCATTCATCAAATGCCCCATCAGCAGCGCATACACCAGCAGGAACCAGGCGAAAAACGGGTTCAACTGAGCGTAACCCTGGAGGATCGTCATGCCTTGGTTATTGCACAGCTGAAACCGCGCAATGATGTTGACGATCAGGTACCTGAGCAGCAGGGACACTGCCAGCACCCACATCATGGCGTAACCATAGTTGGCGCCGGCCACGGAGGACGTAATCAAATCGCCTGCGCCCAGCCATGACAGAACCGCAATGACGCCGGGGCCAAGCAACTTGAGAAGTCGTACAACATGGCCGGGCGCAGAGGCCACAGCCTTGCCTTCGACAGAAGGAAAACCGGTCATAGAAGAGTCTCCGTTATTTTTTTTGTGAGAGCCTGGTTAGTCGAACACAATTGATATGACGTCGTACAACCATGATAGTGAGTTAAGTATTAATAAATGTTTCGTGCTAACCAGGGCGTCCGCAATGGCCTAAGACGCGTTGCAAAATGTACTATCTGGTTACTTATCTTGCTAAAATCGCGTCTTTGCCCTCTCACATTCGAGTCCTTTCGACATGAAACGAGCATCGCGCGCCCCTGGCGTCTCTAGATTCCTACTCCTGGGCCTGGGCGTTGTCATCGCCCTGCTCGGCCTTGCCCTCGCCGTCGGCGGCGCCAAACTGGTCAGTCTGGGTGGCTCCTGGTACTTCCTGATCGGCGGCGTGGCCATGGCGATTGCCGGCCTGTTGATTGCCCGGCGTAACCCCGCGGGCGCGTGGTTGTTCGCCGCATTCCTGGTCGGCACAGCGATCTGGGCCGTGGCGGATGTGGGCCTGGTGTTCTGGCCGCTGTTCTCGCGCGTATTCATGTTCGCCGCCATCGGCATGGTCGTGGCGCTGGTGTATCCGCTGCTGGTCGGCAAGCCTGCACGCGGTGCCTATGGCGTCGCTGCCGTATTGGCAGTGGGCGTAGCGGTTGCGGCGGGTAATATGTTTGTCGCCCACCCAAGTGTCGCCCCCACCGGTGCCGGCCCAGGCGTCACGCCCGTGGCCCCGGCCGATGCGCAGAAAGATTGGGCGCACTACGGCAACACCGAAGGCGGCAGCCGTTTCGCCGCGCTGGACCAGATCAACCGCGACAACGTCAACAAGCTTAAAGTCGCCTGGACCTACCACACCGGCGATGTAGCGATCAGCGACGGCAACGGTGCCGAAGACCAACTGACCCCGCTGCAGATCGGCAACAAAGTCTTCATCTGCACCCCGCACAACAACCTGATCGCCCTCGACGCCGACACCGGCAAAGAGCTGTGGAAGAACGAAGTCAACGCCAAGTCGGCGGTGTGGCAGCGTTGCCGTGGCATGGCGTATTTCGACGCCACCGCGCCGATTGCCCAGCCGACCCAGCCCAACAGCTCGCCGATCATCGCCGCCACGGTTGCGCCCGGCGCGCAGTGCCAGCGCCGTTTGCTGACCAACACCATCGACGCACGCCTGATCGCGGTCGATGCTGACACCGGCAAATTCTGCGAAGACTTCGGCACCCACGGCCAAGTGGATTTGAAAGCCGGCCTGGGCAACGTCCCGGACAGCTACTACCAGCTCTCCTCTGCCCCACTGATCGCCGGCACCACCGTTGTGGTGGGCGGCCGCGTGGCGGATAACGTGCAGACCGACATGCCAGGCGGCGTGATCCGTGGTTTTGATGTAATCAGCGGCCAGATGCGCTGGGCCTTCGACCCCGGCAACCCAGAAGACAAACAAGCCCCGACCGGCGACAGCACCTACGTGCGCAGCACGCCAAACAGCTGGGCGCCGATGTCCTACGACCCGCTGATGAACACGATTTTCCTGCCGATGGGCAGTTCGTCCACCGATATCTACGGCGTTGAGCGCACCCAGCTCAACCATAAATACGGCGCTTCGGTGCTGGCCCTGGATGCCTCCAGCGGTGCGGAAAAATGGGTGTACCAGACCGTCCACAACGACCTGTGGGACTTCGACCTGCCGATGCAGCCGAGCCTGATCGACTTCACCCCGCCTGGCAGCGACAAAGCTGTACCGGCGGTGGTGATTGGCACCAAGGCCGGGCAGATCTACGTGCTGGATCGCGCCACCGGCAAGCCGCTGACCGAGGTCAAAGACGTACCGGTCAAGGCCGCCAACATCCCCAATGAGCCCTACTCTCCAACCCAGCCTAAATCGGTGGGCATGCCGCAGATCGGCGCGCAAACCCTGACTGAATCGGACATGTGGGGCGCAACGCCGTACGACCAGTTGCTGTGCCGCATCGACTTCAAAGGCATGCGCTACGACGGTCTGTACACCGCGCCAGGCACCGATAAATCCCTGAGCTTTCCCGGCTCCCTGGGCGGCATGAACTGGGGCAGTATTTCCACCGACCCGGTGCACGGTTTTATCTTCGTCAACGACATGCGCCTGGGCCTGTGGATCCAGATGGTGCCGGCGCAGAAAAACGCCCAAACCTCCTCCGGTGGCGAAGCGCTGAACACCGGCATGGGCGCCGTCCCGCTCAAGGGCACGCCGTATGCCGTGAACAAAAACCGCTTCCTGTCGGTGGCCGGCATTCCGTGCCAGGCGCCGCCGTTCGGCACCCTGACCGCTATCGACATGAAGACCCAGAAGGTCGCGTGGCAAGTACCGGTCGGCACTGTTGAAGACACCGGCCCGCTGGGCATCCGCATGCACCTGCCAATCAAGATCGGCCTGCCGACCCTCGGCGGCACCCTGTCGACCCAGGGCGGTTTGATCTTTATCGCCGGTACCCAGGACTTCTACCTGCGCGCCTTCAACAGCGGCAATGGTGATGAAGTCTGGAAGGCCCGCCTGCCCGTCGGCAGCCAAGGCGGCCCGATGACCTACGTGTCGCCGAAAACCGGCAAGCAGTACGTAGTCATCACCGCTGGCGGTGCACGCCAATCCACTGACCGTGGCGACTACGTGATCGCCTACGCCCTGCCATAGCCCCTCTGTCCGCGCGGTGCCCTTGCACCGCGCGCTCCGGCATCGGCACCAAGCCCCTTCTACATCGCCTGCATTTCAATAGGTGGGCGGTATCGTTAGTGGCATTTGGTCATGGTTTGTAAAGGGCCAGCAAGTCGGGTCGCTTTTAATTGCAGGACGTTTCCTAGACAATTCCTGCCGCCTTGTGCCTGTTGGAATCGCTGGCTAGTCCGCCGTCCGTCACTGCCAAATCAGTGATCGGGTTTAGTCGCCTGATCTTCCAACGCGTGCATGGTCCTTCATCAGTTTTATGGTGGCTGTGCGCAGGGCACCTTCGGGTGCGCCGGTATTTTCGCGTTGGAGCCGGTCGACTAACCTGCGTACAGCCGCCACCCTCGTTTAGTCGCGAAGGGTGTCGGCCCCTCATCCAACGCGAAGGTACACCATGAATAAAGTACATCCCCGATCCACCCTTTGATCCCGCCAAAGACCGCGCCGCCTTCAACCGCGCCATCGACCACTACCTGCCCACTCAAGGCCTCCACTCGGTCAACGAAGACCTGAGTTTCGAAGATGCCCTGCTTTACACCGCCAGCTTGCTCGACAGCGCTTCCGCCACGGCGCTGGATTGCGGTGACCTGCTACCAAGCCCCGAACGGGCGAAGATTCTGGCCGTGTGGCATTTGCTGGAAATTGCAAAGACCACCGTGGATCGCTCCATCGAATGCCTGAAGCCCGCTAAAGCAACTGCCTGAACTCGTTAAAAAGGTGGGAGGGGCCAAGTCGAAGCGTCGCACCGCCCCTCCCACATTGGGTCCAGCAGTGTATGTAAGGCCTTACTCAGGCACGGGCAACTCGAACTCCGCACCCTGCTGGTACTCCCGCGGCGTACAACCCAATTCACGACGAAACACGGTATGCAGGTACTGCGCCGACTTGAAGCCGCACTTGGCCGCAATATCGGCAATCGCCAGTTCGTGGCTTTCCAGGCCCTTGGCGGCGGCGGCGAGTTTGAAGCGCAGGATCTCGTCATGCACGCTGCAGCCGCGCACCTTGCGAAAGTGCGCTTCCAGGGATGAGCGCGACACGCCGACATAGGCCGCCACCTGCGCGGTCTTGATGCCCTGGCAGGCGTACTGGCGGATAAACAGCAGCGCCTGCATCACGTACGGATTACCCAAGGGTTGATGCAAGCTGGAGGCCTGCACATTGATCGCCTCCGGCGGTACCAGGACCCGCGTGCCCACGCACGGCTTGCCATGCAGCATCTGGTGCAACAGCGCAGCGGCGGTGCGGCCCATGGTTTCGGTGCCCTGGATCACCGAACTCAATGGCACCCGCGTGAGGGTGCGGGTCAGCGGGTCGTTGTCGATGCCGATCAGCGCCACTTGCTCCGGCACGGCGATGCCGGCGGTGAGGCAGGCTTGCAGCAATTGCCGGGCACGGGCATCGGTGACGGCGATGATGCCGATGGGTTTGGGCAAACTTTCCAGCCAGGCGATCTGTTGCTCCACGGCGCTGTCCCACAACGGCGCGCTGGTGCCCAGGCCGCGATACACCTCAACGTGCAAACCATCGCGCAGCATCAGGCGGCGAAAGGCTTTTTCGCGCTCCTGGGCCCAGCGGTTGGCCTGGGCTTCAGGCAGGCTGAAACAGGCAAAGCGCGTCAGCCCGGCCTCGATCAGGTGCTCGTAGGCCAGCTTCATCAAGGCGTAATTGTCGGTGGCCACATAGGGAATGCCCTGGGGATAGGCGCGCGTATCCTCATAGGAACCGCCCACCGCCACCACCGGCAACTGGCTGCTGGCCAACGCCTCGCCGATCAGCGGGTCGTCGAAGTCGGCAATGATCCCATCGCCTTGAAAGCGCTCGATGCCTTTGAGGCGGCACAGAAAGTCTTCTTCCAGGAACAAGTCCCAGGAGACCCGTGTACTGCTCAGGTAATTGCCGATGCCGGCGATGATGCCGCGGTCGTAGATTTTGCTGCCGTTGAACAACAGCGCAATGCGGTGCACGGGCGGTAGGGTTTTCATTGTTTTTGTCCTGGGGCCTGTTTCGACAGACTAGCCCTCACTGCACAAAATCGCACTACGCCTTGGTGATTTTCATAATCGGCAGGCCTGTTGCCGTTGCTAGTATCCAGACACCGCCAAGAACAATAAGGAAAACGCCATGCTGTACTTCCCCGGTGTCGAGAAGGTTCGCTTCGAAGGCCCCAGCAGCGACTCCCCCCTCGCCTTTCGCCACTACGACGCCAACAAGCTGATCCTCGGCAAACCCATGCGTGAACACCTGCGCATGGCGGCTTGTTATTGGCACACGTTCGTCTGGCCCGGTGCGGATATGTTCGGCGTGGGCACTTTCAAGCGCCCGTGGCAGCGCAGCGGCGAGCCGATGGAGCTGGCAATGGGCAAGGCGGATGCGGCCTTTGAGTTTTTCTCCAAGCTGGGCATCGACTACTACAGTTTTCACGACACCGACGTGGCGCCCGAAGGCAGTTCGCTCAAGGAATATCGCCAGCACTTCGCACAGATGGTCGACCACCTGGAGCGCCACCAGGAACAGACCGGCATCAAACTGCTGTGGGGCACCGCCAATTGCTTCAGCAACCCGCGCTTTGCCGCCGGCGCGGCCAGTAACCCGGACCCGGAAGTGTTCGCCTATGCCGCCGCCCAGGTGTACAGCGCGATGAACGCCACCCTGCGCCTCAAGGGTTCCAACTATGTGCTGTGGGGCGGCCGTGAAGGCTATGAAACCCTGCTCAATACCGACCTCAAGCGTGAGCGCGAACAGCTCGGGCGCTTTATGCGCATGGTGGTGGAACACAAGCACAAGATTGGCTTCAAGGGCGACCTGCTGATCGAGCCCAAGCCTCAGGAGCCGACCAAGCACCAATACGATTACGACAGCGCCACGGTGTTCGGCTTTTTGCATGAGTACGGCCTGGAACATGAGATCAAGGTGAATATCGAGGCCAACCACGCGACCCTGGCCGGGCACAGTTTCCATCACGAGATTGCCACGGCCGTGTCCCTCGGCATCTTCGGCAGCATCGACGCCAACCGTGGCGACCCGCAGAACGGCTGGGACACCGACCAGTTCCCCAACAGCGTCGAGGAAATGACCCTGGCCACTTATGAGATCCTCAAGGCTGGCGGGTTCAAGAACGGCGGCTATAACTTTTATTCCAAGGGGCGGCGCCAGAGCCTGGATGACGTGGATCTGTTCCACGGCCACGTCGCGGCCATGGACACGTTGGCGCTGGCCCTGGAACGTGCGGCAGCCATGGTGCAGAACGACCGGTTGCAACAGTTCAAGGACCAGCGCTATGCCGGCTGGCAACAGCCGTTGGGCCAGGCGGTGCTGGCGGGTGAGTTCAGCCTGCAATCGCTGGCCGAGCATGCATTTGCCCAGGAGCTGAACCCGCAGGCGGTGAGTGGGCGACAGGAGATGCTTGAAGGGGTTGTGAACCGGTTTATCTACACCTGAGTGATCCTGTGCACTTTTGCCTGTGGCTGCAGTTGGGATTGTGGTTATGGTTGGGATTGGGATTGGGATTGTGGTGAGCGGGCTTGCCCCGCGCTGGGCTGCGAAGCAGCCCCAAACCAGACGACACAATTTTACCTGAAACACCGAGGTGCCTGACTTCAGGGCTGCTTCGCAGCCCAGCGCGGGGCAAGCCCGCTCACCACAACAGCAACAGCAACAGCAACAGCAACAGCAACAGCAACAGCAACAGCAACAGCAACAGCAACAGCGGTGTTCGACTAGAGTCTTCCAACAACAATAAAAGGACGCACCACCATGAAGTCATTCAAACGCACACTGCTCGCCACGGCCCTGGCCTTGCTCGCCCTGCCGGTCATGGCCGACCCTGCCCACCCGAAAATCGGCTTTTCCATCGACGACCTGCGCCTTGAACGCTGGTCCCGCGACCGTGACTACTTCGTCGCCGCTGCCGAAAAACTCGACGCGAAAGTCTTTGTGCAATCGGCCGATGCCAACGAGCAGAAGCAAATTTCCCAAATTGAAAACCTGATCTCCCGGGGCGTCGACGTCATCGTGATCGTGCCGTTCAACGCCACGGTGCTGACTAACGCGGTGGCCGAAGCCAAGAAAGCCGGGATCAAGGTGGTGTCCTATGACCGCCTGATTCTCAACGCGGACATCGACGCCTACATCTCCTTCGATAACGAAAAAGTCGGCGAAATGCAGGCCGCCGGCGTGCTGCAAGCCGCGCCCAAGGGAAACTACTTCCTGCTCGGCGGCGCGCCCACCGACAACAACGCCAAAGTGCTGCGCGAAGGCCAGATGAAGGTGCTGCAACCGGCCATCGACAAGGGCGATATCAAGGTGGTCGGCCAACAATGGGTCAAGGAGTGGAACCCCACCGAAGCCCTGAGCATCGTCGAAAACGCCCTGACGCGGAACAACAACAAGATCGACGCCATCGTCGCCTCCAACGACGCCACCGCCGGCGGTGCGATCCAGGCCCTGGCCGCGCAGAAACTCGCGGGCAAGGTGCCGATCTCCGGCCAGGACGCCGACCTCGCCGCAATCAAGCGCGTGATCGACGGCACCCAGACCATGACCGTGTACAAGCCGCTCAAGCTGATCGCCACCGAAGCCGCCAAGCTCTCGGTGCAACTGGCACGCAACGAAAAACCCACCTACAGCTCGCAGTACGACAACGGCAGCAAACAGGTCGACACCATCCTGCTCACCCCGACCCCGCTGACCAAGGCCAATATTGATCTGTTGGAGAAGGATGGGTTCTACACCAAAGAGCAGATTGCCGGGCAGTGACCGCCATGGCCGACTACCTGCTGCAAATGACCGGCATCGTCAAAACCTTTGGCGGTGTCAACGCCCTGAACGGCATCGACATCAGCGTGCGGCCGGGGGAGTGTGTCGGCCTGTGCGGTGAGAATGGCGCGGGCAAATCAACCTTGATGAAGGTGCTGTCGGCGGTCTACCCGTACGGCACCTGGGACGGCGAGATCCTCTGGGATGGGCAGCCGCTCAGGGCCCAGTCCATCAGCGAAACCGAGGCCGCGGGCATCGTGATCATCCACCAGGAGCTGACCCTGGTGCCCGACCTCTCGGTGGCCGAAAACATCTTTATGGGCCACGAGCTGACGTTGCCCGGCGGACGCATGAACTACCCGGCAATGCTCCACCGCGCCGAAGCGCTGATGCGTGAACTCAAGGTGCCGGATATGAACGTCGCCTTGCCGGTGTCGCAATACGGCGGCGGCTACCAGCAACTGGTGGAAATCGCCAAGGCGCTGAATAAAAAAGCGCGCCTGCTGATCCTCGACGAGCCCTCGTCGGCCCTGACCCGTTCGGAAATCGAGGTGCTGCTCGACATCATCCGAGACCTCAAGGCCAAGGGCGTGGCCTGCGTGTACATCTCCCACAAGCTCGATGAAGTGGCAGCGGTGTGCGACACCATTGCGGTGATCCGCGACGGCAAGCACATCGCGACCACGGCGATGGCCGACATGGACATCCCGCAAATCATCACGCAGATGGTCGGGCGGGAAATGAGCAACCTCTACCCCACCGAACCCCATGACATCGGCGAGGTGATTTTCGAAGCGCGCAACGTCACCTGCTATGACGTGGACAACCCCAGGCGCAAGCGTGTCGATGATATTTCCTTCGTGCTCAAGCGCGGCGAAATCCTCGGCATCGCCGGACTGGTCGGCGCCGGGCGCACGGAACTGGTGTCGGCGCTGTTCGGCGCCTACCCCGGCCGCTACAGCGCCGAAGTGTGGCTGGACGGCCAGGTGATCGACACACGCACGCCGCTCAAATCGATCCGCGCCGGGCTGTGCATGGTGCCGGAAGACCGCAAGCGCCAAGGCATCGTTCCCGACCTGGGCGTGGGCCAGAACATCACCCTGGCGATCCTCGACACCTATGCCCATATGACCCGCATCGATGCCGAAGCCGAACTGGGCAGCATCGACCAGCAGATCGCACGCATGCACCTCAAGACCTCCAGCCCGTTCTTGCCGATCACCAGCCTCTCTGGCGGCAATCAGCAAAAGGCCGTGCTGGCAAAAATGCTGATGGCCAAGCCCAAGGTGCTGATCCTCGACGAGCCCACACGCGGGGTGGACGTGGGCGCCAAGTATGAGATCTACAAACTGATGGGCGCGCTGGCGGCCGAAGGCGTGTCGATCATCATGGTGTCTTCGGAACTGGCCGAAGTGCTCGGCGTGTCCAACCGCGTGCTGGTGATCGGCGACGGCCAACTGCGCGGCGACTTCATCAACGAGGGGCTCACCCAGGAACAAGTGCTCGCCGCCGCGCTCAGCCATAACAACAATAATGATCGGAAGACCGCGTAGATGAATCAGGTCAAACAGCTGTTTACCCGCTACAAAATGCTCGCCCTGGTGATCGCTGTGGCGGTGATCTGGCTGTTTTTCAGCTGGCAGACCGAGGGCGGTTTCCTGACACCGCGCAACCTGTCGAACCTGCTGCGCCAGATGGCGATCACCGGGATCCTGGCGTGCGGCATGGTGCTGGTGATTATCAGCGGCGAGATTGACCTGTCGGTGGGTTCGTTACTGGGGTTGTTGGGCGGGTTGGCGGCGATCCTGGATGTGGTCTACCACATCCCGTTGCTGGCCAATCTCAGCCTGGTGGCGCTGTGCGGGCTGATGATCGGGTTGACCAACGGCTACATGACGGCCTATCTGCGCATCCCTTCGTTTATCGTCGGATTGGGCGGCATGCTGGCGTTTCGCGGGATTCTGCTGGGGATCACCGGCGGCACCACCATTGCGCCGGTATCACCGTCGCTGGTGTACGTGGGCCAGGGGTATTTGCCGCACACAGTGGGCGTCGGCCTCGGGATTTTGTTGTTTGCGCTGACGCTGTTCTTGACCTGGAAACAACGGCGCAACCGTGCGCTCCACGGGCTGGCCGCGCATTCGCTGGTGCGTGATGTGGTGCGCGTCGGGGTGATCGGCGCGGTGCTCGCCGGGTTCGTCACCACCCTCAACAGCTACGACGGCATCCCCGTGCCGGTGCTGCTGTTGCTGGTGCTGCTCGGCGTGTTCAGCTACGTCACCAGCCAGACCGTGTTCGGTCGCCGCGTCTACGCGGTGGGCAGCAACATGGAAGCCACACGCCTGTCGGGCATCAACGTGCAGGCGGTGAAACTGTGGATCTTCGGCATCATGGGGGTGATGTGCGCACTGGCCGGCCTGGTCAACACCGCACGTCTCGCGGCGGGTTCGCCGTCGGCGGGAAACATGGGCGAACTGGATGCGATTGCGGCGTGCTTTATCGGCGGCACGTCGATGCGCGGTGGCTCGGGCACGGTGTATGGCGCGCTACTCGGGGCGTTGGTGATTACCAGCCTGGATAACGGCATGTCGATGCTGGATGTGGACAGTTACTGGCAGATGATCGTCAAGGGCAGCATCCTGGTGCTGGCGGTGTGGGTGGACGTGAGTACGCGGGCGGGGCGCAGGTGAGTGATCCCAAGCACACCGCAGGCTAAATGTGGGAGGTGGCTTGCCCTCGAAGGCAGTGGGTCAGCCACACATCCATTGACTGACACTCCGCTTTCGCGAGCAAGCCCGCTCCCACAATGACTATCCGGCGTTAACTACCGAACACCAACGCCACCGCCTGAGCCCCCGCATTTTTCTGTGTGAAGTCCTTGGCCTGGGCGGCTGTCTTCAAGGTGTAGCCATAGTTGGAACTGGCCGTCCATTGGGCCTTGGGCGACTTCTGGTTGGTGATCGCCGGCACGCTGTTGGTGTCGGTGAATGTTCCGGTGCCCTTGTCATCCAACATGCCTTTGTTCTGGCTGCCCTCTCCAAAATAGTTGCTCTCAGAAAGGATGTTGGCGTTCTGCGCCAGGGTGAAACCCAGGTGGAAGTTGTTGATGTAGTTGTTGTAGACGTGGAAGTACCCGTAGCGCATCAAGCCCGGCGCGCGGACTTCCATGTTGTCGAAGCGGTTGTGACACAACGTGAGGCGCGGGTAACCATTGAACTCGGCTTTGTTGTCATCGGCCGGGTGACCGAAGATCAGGCCATATTTGTGGTTACCGAAGAAGCAGTTGCTGATGGTGGCGTAGTCAGCCTTTTCACCGATGTACACCAATTTGTCTTCGCTGCCATCCGTGGTTGACCAGATGTGGCCAACAAAGGAGCAATGATCGATCCAGTACTTGCTGCCGTAGTTCAGGTACACCTGAATATCGTCATTGGCCTTAATGCTGGCCGAATGCTTGAAGATAATATTTTGCAGAATGATGTTCTGCGACTGCGCGGTTGCACGCAGGTGAATATTCTCCAAGGTACGGTTCTGGAACGAGCCGATCAGGGTCTTGTTGGCGCCCATGTTGACCTTGGTCAGGCTCGACGCCGCGATGTTGCTGTTGATCACCAGGACCCGTGGGGTGGTGTCGCCAATGTTGGCTTTGAGTTGATCCAGCGTGGTGATACTGACCACCTGGCCAGACCAGCCGCCGGTAACTTTGGCGGCGAGTGCAAAACCGGTCAGGCCGGTGAGTTTGCTTTCTGGATACGACATGAGTTCCCTCTCTCTATAAAAACGGCTCGGTTTGACGAGCCTGTGCATTGAGTTAATCCGTTAACTTGCACACAGTGTTTGGCGTAGCTGATGGTGCCGTCCTGGTTGATCAGCGCTTAAACACTGTGTTTATGTACAGTATTATTCAATCGCCTGACCGTCAACCCTCGCGCAAAAAAAATGTGGGAGAGGCAAGCCCCTCCCACACTGGATTTCTACAACCCTGGATTACTTGGACACCGGCATCGCAAACTCCGCGCCCTGCTCGATGCTCTCCGACCAGCGCTGCATGATCGATTTTTGCTTGGTGTAGAAACGCACACCCTCGGTGCCATAGGCGTGCATGTCGCCAAACAGGCTCTTCTTCCAGCCACCAAACCCGTGCCAGGCCATCGGCACCGGGATCGGCACGTTGATGCCGACCATGCCCACCTGGATACGCCGCGCAAATTCGCGGGCAATGTTGCCGTCGCGGGTGAAGCAGCTGACGCCGTTGCCGAACTCGTGATCGTTGACCAGCTTGATCGCCTCGCCAAAATCGTTGACCCGCACACAGGCCAGGACCGGGCCGAAGATTTCTTCGCGGTAAATGCTCATTTCCTGGGTCACATGGTCGAACAGCGTCGCGCCGAGCCAGAAGCCGTTTTCCAGACCCGCTTCGGTGGGCACGTAGTCACGCCCGTCCAGCAGCAATTGCGCGCCGGACTGTACGCCCTGTTCGATGTAGCCGCTGATGCGTTCCAGCGCGGCGCGGGACACAATCGGGCCCATCTCGGCCTTGAGGTCGCGACCGTCAGTGATGCGCAGCTGCTTGGCGCGTTCGGTCAAGGCTGCAATGACTTTGTCACCGACATCGCCGACCAGCACGGCGACGGAGATTGCCATGCAGCGCTCGCCAGCACTGCCATAAGCAGCGCCCATCAGCGCGTCGACGGTTTTTTCGATGTCGGCGTCGGGCATCACCACCATATGGTTTTTCGCGCCGCCCAGGCCCTGCACACGCTTGCCGTTGCGCGCGCCGGTTTCGTAGATGTATTGGGCAATCGGTGTGGAGCCGACGAAGCTCACGGCCTTGACGTCCGGGTGTTCGATCAGTGCATCCACCGATTCCTTGTCGCCCTGGACCACGTTGAACACGCCTTTGGGCAGGCCGGCTTCACGCAGCAGCTCAGCCATGAACAGCGAGGCGCTTGGATCAGTCGGGCTTGGCTTGAGGATGAAGGTGTTGCCCGCCGCGATGGCGATCGGGTACATCCACATCGGCACCATCACCGGGAAGTTGAACGGCGTGACGCCGGCCACGACGCCCAGCGGTTGGCGCATTGTCCAGTTGTCCATGCCTCGGGAGACCTGGTCGGAGTGCTCGCCCTTGAGCAGGTTGGGGATGCCGCAGGCGAATTCCAGAATATCGATGCCACGGTCCACTTCGCCTTGGGCGTCGGTGAAGACCTTGCCGTGCTCGGCGACGATGATGCGCGCCAGGTCGTCCTTGCGCTCGCGCAGCAGGTGCAGGTACTGGAACAGCACACGGGCGCGGCGGATGGGCGGGGTGTCGGCCCAGCCGTCGAAGGCGGCTTGGGCGGCGGCAACGGCTTCGGACACGGTCTGGCGGCTGGCCAGCGCAACGCGAGCGGTTTTTTCGCCGGTGGCCGGGTTGAAGACGTCCTGATAGCGATCATCGCGAGACACGCGCTGGTCGTTGATGTAGTGCTCGATTGTAGTGGTCATGGCAGTCGATCCCGGTGGGTAGCGTTGGGACACACGATAGGCTTTCGCTTTGTTCCAAACCAGAGCAGAATCCTGAACTTATTGTCCACATACGCGAACAATACACCCATGGAAAAATCTGAGATCGAAGGGCTGTGGACCCATATCCACTGGCTTTCCATATTGGAAGAGCAAGGCACTTACACCGCAGCCGCCGCACGCCTGGGGGTGAGCAAGTCTGCGGTCAGCCAGCGGATTGCCGATCTGGAAAAGGCCACCGGCACCCAGTTGGTCACCCGCACCACGCGCAGTGTGCGGCTGACCGATGCGGGGCTGTCGCTGACCCGTGAAGTGCGTAGCGCCTATGCGCAAATCGCCCGCAGTTTCTCGTCGGTGCGTGACTCGGTGGGGGAGATTCGCGGGCTGGTGCGCCTTACCGCGCCAGTGGCATTTGCCCGACAGCAACTGGTGCCGCATCTGTCGGAATTCCTGCAGCGATACCCGCAAGTACGTATCCAGCTGGATGTGTCCGATGCGCTGAGTTCCCTGGCCGCCGAAGGCTACGACCTGGCCGTGCGCCACGGTTTCCAGGTGCCGGAAACCCACGTCGCCTGGAAACTCTGCGACACCGGCTCGGTGCTGGTGGCCACCCGCGACTACCTGCAACACCACGGCGAACCTCGCGAACCCGGCGACCTCTCGACCCACAACTGCCTGTTCTACCCTCGGGGTACCGACCAGCCTGCCTGGACCTTCGAGCGCGGCAGTAAAAACGTCGAACGCCTCACCGTGCCCATCGCCGGCAGCTTTGCCACCAATAACAGTGAGGCGCTGCGCGACTCGGCCCTCAACCATTTGGGCATTGCCTTGCTGCCGGACTTCAGCGCCCATGCCGCGCTGGCCAGCGGCAAGCTGGTGCAGGTGCTCAAGGACTGGACGCTCAAGGGCGCGTTTGCCAATGAGATCTACCTGATTCGGCCGTATTCGCCCCATGTGCCGAAGTCGGTGAGTGCGTTGGTCAGCTATTTGAAGGAGAAGCTGGCGGATGGGTTTCGCTTCGCGGGTTGAGGTTTATCGCTTGATCAACAGGACTAAAAGTCCATAATGGACAAAATAGTTTAGCTGCGGAGATTTTCATGTCCAGCACGCCTCAAGTGATTAACCAGCTCCAGGCTCGCGAATTACTCGCGCAGGTCGATGTAACGCAGATCCTGCGCAAGCTGTTTCGAGACCTGGCCGCCGGGCAAGCGGTGCAGCCGGCGCAACAGTGGGTCGAGTTCCCCCAGGGTGCCGGCGACTTTATCAACTACCTGGGCGTGCTGGCGGAGGAAGGCGTCTATGGGGTGAAAACCTCGCCGTACATCGTGCGTGAGCAAGGGCCGCTGGTCACCGCATGGACGCTGTTGATGTCGATGCAGACCGGCCAGCCGCTGCTGTTGTGTGATGCCGCTGAGTTGACCACCGCGCGCACGGCCGCGACCACGGCATTGGCGGTGGATGCACTGGCGCCACAGTCGGCGCAACGGCTGGCGATTATCGGCAGCGGCAAGGTGGCCCAGGCTCACCTGCATTACGTGAAAACCCTGCGGGACTGGCAAAGCATCAAGGTTTTTTCGCCCAGCCTGGCCGGTAAAAGCTCCGCGTTTGAACGCCTGGACCCGCGCGCAAGCATCGCCCCCACCTGCGATGCGGCCCTGGAAGATGCCGACGTGATCCTGCTGTGCACTTCATCGGCAGGCCCGGTGATCGACCCTTCGCGCTTGAACAAGCCTGCACTGATCACCTCCATCAGCACCAACGCCCCGCGTGCCCACGAAGTACCGCCGCAGTGCCTCAATGATATGGACGTGTTCTGCGACTATCGTCAGACCACCCCAGGTTCAGCCGGCGAGATGCTGATCGCCGCCGAACAGCACGGCTGGAACCCGAGTGCAGTCATGGGCGACCTGGCCGAACTGCTCAGTGACCAGGTACAGCCCCCGTCCTACGACCGCCATGTATTTTTCCGCTCCATCGGCCTGGGCCTGGAAGACATCGCACTGGCCAACGCCCTCTGGAGACGCCTATGAACCACGCAGATTTCATCATCATCGGCGGCGGTATTGCCGGCGCATCCACGGGTTTCTGGTTGTCGCAACACGGCAAGGTGCTGGTGCTGGAGCGAGAATCCCACCCGGCCTATCACTCCACGGGGCGTTCGGCAGCGCTCTACACCGCCGCCTACGGCACCCCGCAGGTGCGGGCGTTGACCCTCGCCAGCCGTGAGTTTTTCGACCAGCCGCCAACAGGGTTCTGCGAGCATCCTTTGCTGACGCCACGCGGCGAGATGACGGTGGACTTCACCGGCGACCCGGCCGAGTTGAACGCGCAATACCTCAGCGCCAAAGCCACTGTGCCGCAGGTCATACAGCTGAGTGCCGACGAGGCCTGTGCGAAGTTGCCGATCCTGCGTCGGGAAAAGGTCCACGGGGCAATCTATGACCCGACCGCCAGCGACATCGACACCGATGCCCTGCACCAAGGGTATTTGCGCGGGATCCGGCGCAACGGCGGTGACGTGCTTACCGACCGCCACGTGCTGGGCTTGAGCCGTGACAGTGCCGGTCTCTGGCACGTCAACACCCAGCACGACACCTTCACCGCCCCGATTATCATCAATGCCGCCGGCGCCTGGGCCGACCACATCGGGGGGCTGGCCGGTGCCGCCTCCATCGGCCTGCAACCCAAGCGCCGCTCGGCGTTTATCTTCGCCGGCCCTGAAGGCGTGGACAGCCACGGGTGGCCAATGCTGGTGGCCCTCGACGAAGCGTTCTACATGAAGCCCGACGCCGGCATGTTCCTTGGCTCACCGGCCAACGCCGACGCGGTCGAGCCCCAGGATATCCAGCCCGAAGAGCTGGACATCGCCATGGGCATCTACCAGATCGAAGAGGCCACCACCCTGACCATCCGCCGCCCGACCCGGGCCTGGGCCGGCCTGCGCAGTTTTGTGCACGACGGGGATTTGCTCTCGGGCTTCGACCCGCAGGTGCCGGGGCTGTTCTGGGTGGCAGCGCAAGGCGGTTATGGCATCCAGACTTCACCGGCCATGGGCCAGGCCAGCGCGGCACTGGTGCGCGGCGCGCCGCTGCCGGAGGCATTGACGCGGTTCGGGCTGGACGCTGGTATGCTCTCCCCCGCCCGCCTGGAGCCCCATTGATGAACAGCGTCGAACCCGACAACGCCTTGCAGAACTTTCGTGCGATTGCCGATGCAATCGCCACCCTGTTTTTCCCCCACGCCGAAGTGGTGCTGCATGACCTGCGCTCGCAAAAGGTCGATTACATCGCCAATAACCTGTCGAAACGCGCGATTGGCGACGACTCGGCGCTGGAGGACATGCTCAGCGATGACGTCAGCGAAGTGAATATCGGCCCGTACGAAAAGCTTAACTGGGACGGCCAGAAAATTCGCAGCCTGAGCACCGTGCTGCGCGACACCAGCGGTCGGCCCCTGGCGGTGCTATGCATCAACCTGAATATTTCACTGTTCGAAAACGCCAAGGCGGCGCTGGACCTGTTCCTGTCGCCCAGCAAGTTGATCCCACAGCCGGATGCGCTGTTTCGCGATGACTGGCAGGAACGTATCAACACCTTCCTGCATGCCTGGATGCGCGAGCGCCAGTTGAGCCTGAACCTGCTGACCCGCGACCACAAACGCGAACTGGTGCTGGCGCTGCATGCCGAAGGCGCGTTCAAGGGCAAGAGCGCTTCGAACTACGTGGCGAACGTGCTGGGCATGGGGCGGGCGACGGTCTACAAGCATCTGAAGGAATTGAAGGGCTGAACCTTCAGCCCTGTTTTTGGGTTTGGTGGTGAGCGGGCCCGTGCATCAATCGCCGTAGATATCGGCCTTGAAGTATTGCTGCGAAATCTTCTGGTATTCGCCACTGGCGCGAATGCCATCAATCGCCGTATTCAACTCGCTGACCAGCGCCTCGTTGCCCTTGCGCACCGCAATCCCCGCGCCTTCACCCACATATTTCGGGTCCTTGAGTTCCGGCCCGACAAAGGCATAGCCCTTGCCCCGTGGCATTTGCAGGAAGTCATTCAAGGGGATGGTGTCGGCAAAGATCGCATCCAGGCGCCCTGACGCCAGGTCCATGTAGATCTCTTCGTTATTGCTGTAGCGCTTGACGATGATGCCCTTGGGCTCGAACACCTCGGTGGCGTAGCGGTCAGTGGTGGTCGCACGCTGCACGCCGACGGTCTTGCCCTTGAGACTGGCGTACTGGTCATCGACGACGGCGCCGTCCTTCATCACCAGGCGTGACGAGGTGAAATAGTACTTGTGGGTGAAGTCCACCGACTTCTTGCGGTCTTCGTTGATGGTCATGGACGACAGCGCCATGTCGATTTTCTTCACCTTGAGGGAAGGAATCAGTCCATCGAACTCACCTTCAACCCACACGCACTTGACCTTCATCTGCGCGCACAGCGCATTGCCAATGTCGTAGTCGAAGCCGACGATCGTGCCTTCCTGGGTCTTGGAGGCAAACGGCGGATAGGCCGCCTCGATGCCGATGCGCAGGGTTTTCTCGGCGGCCAGTACGTGGCTGGAAGCGATCAAGGCCAGCGCGGTGATAAGCAAGCGTTTCTTCATGGGTGATCTCGCAGGTTGTTGTTGGTTTGGCAAGAGAGAAGAAAAAATGCAGCAGAAATATTTGTACTTATAATTCCATCCTGGACTTTTATGTATGAATCGTCAATCCAGCCTGTGTACACATGACTTTTTTGCACAACGCACCGGTGTTTTTGAGCGTTCATCTCCGGATTTATGCATGCCTATACTCGGTCCAGCCTGCCGGTTTAGCCGCAGGCCGTCCCTACAACAATAATCAAGGACACCGACCATGACGCATCCCTTCCTGGCCGCCCGGGATTTCCTGCTCGCCCATCGCACCGACTACGCCATCGCCGCCCGCGACTTCCGCTGGCCGCAGTTGGATGCGTTCAACTGGGCCCTGGACTATTTCGATGTGATGGCCGAGGGCAATTCGGCCAACGCGCTGTGGATCGTAGAAGAAGACGGCAGCGAGCAGCGCTACAGCTTCCAGCAGTTGGCTGCGCGCTCCAACCAGGTCGCCAACCATCTGCGCGCCGTGGGCGTGCGGCGTGGCGATCGGGTGCTGTTGATGCTCGGCAACGACGTGGCGCTGTGGGTAACCATGCTCGCTGCCTTCAAGCTCGGCGCGGTGGTCATCCCCGCCACCGCCCTGCTCAACCCGGATGATCTGCGCGACCGCATCGAGCGCGGCCAGGTGCGCCATCTGGTGGTCGGTGAGGCGCATGTGGGCAAATTCGACGGCCTGGGCGATGGCTGCAGTCGCATCTGTGTGGGCACGGCACCCGCTGGCTGGGTTGCGCACAACGCTGCGTTTGAATACCCCGAGCAGTTCGACGCCGAGGGCCGCACGTTGGCAATCGACCCGATGCTGCTGTATTTCACCTCCGGCACCACCTCCAAACCGAAGATGGTGCTGCACAGCCACCAGAGCTACCCGGTGGGTCACCTGTCGACGATGTACTGGATCGGCCTGCAACCGGGCGACCTGCACCTGAATATCTCGTCTCCAGGCTGGGCCAAGCACGCCTGGAGCTGCCTGTTCGCGCCGTGGAACGCCGGCGCGTGCATCTTTATCCATAACGTCGCACGGTTCAGCGCGCCGGCCTTGCTGACGGCGCTGGAACAATATCGCGTGACCAGCCTGTGCGCGCCGCCCACGGTGTGGCGCATGCTGATCCAGGAAGACCTGGCCAGTCACAAGACGCGCCTGAACCTGCGTGAATTGGTCGGCGCGGGCGAACCGCTGAACCCGGAGATCATCGAGCAGATCCAGCAGGCCTGGGGTTTGCCGCTGCGCGATGGCTTCGGCCAATCGGAAACCACCGCCCTGGTCGGTAACACGCCCGGCCAGTTGCTCAAGCCGGGCTCCATGGGCCGCCCGTTGCCAGGTTACCGCGTTGCGCTGCTCGACCCCGACGGCGTGCCTGCCACCGAGGGCGAAGTCGCCCTGCCCCTGGATGTGCGCCCTCTCGGTTTGATGATGGGCTACGAAGACAGCCCGGAAAAAACCGCTGAAGTGATGCGCGACGGTTACTACCGCACCGGTGACACCGCGCAGATCGACAGCGACGGCTACATCACTTTCGTCGGCCGCGCCGATGATGTATTCAAAGCCTCCGACTACCGCATCAGCCCGTTCGAGCTGGAAAGCGCGCTGATCGAACACCCGGCCGTGATGGAAGTCGCCGTAGTCCCCAGCCCCGACCCGCTGCGCCTGGCCGTGCCCAAAGCCTTCCTGATCCTGGCCCATGACGCCCCCGGCAGTGCCGAGCTGGCCAGGCAGATCCTGGCCTTCGCCCGCGAACACCTGGCGCCGTACAAGCGCGTGCGGCGCATCGAGTTTGTCAGTGAACTGCCCAAGACCATTTCCGGCAAGATTCGCCGGGTGGAATTACGGCAGATGGAAGTGGTGCGTCGCCAAGGGGCGACACGGGGTGAACAGGAGCATTTCGAGGAGGATTTTTCCTGAGCCGATACCCGGGATTGAGCGGGCTACCAGCGGTACCAGACGCTCCAGATAAATAAGCTGGCAGCCCATATGAAGCCGAAATTGGTCGGCCACAACGCCCAGCGCTTGAGGGATAAGGGGATGGCGGCCAGTTCGGCTTCGGTCACGTCCCCTCGCTTGATATGGGTCTTGGGCATTGCCAACAACTGATTGATCAAGATCATGCGATGAACCCTGTCGAGATGCGTATTTCGGCCCCAAAAACGTTTGTTATCGCAGACCACTTTGTTCTCGCTGAAGTAGCTTTCCAACGCTTCGAGCTTGGTGTATTCGACGTAGAAAGACAGCACGGCACCAATCAGGCCAGCTGCAAATACCAAAATTGTAAAGATGAGAAAGATATCCATGGTTAAGCACCCTCTGGTTGAAAGATCAGATCACCATCGATCTCCAGAATTTTCCCGCCAAGAAATGCGCCCGAGTCGCCGAATGCACTGCCCACCGTATGTCCTCCCGCAGCACCGCCAATAACAGCACAAGCCAACTCACCGTTTCCTTTAGCGGCAACGCCCAAAAAGAGCGTACAGGCGCGACGGGCTAAGTGTGAACCGAACTTCCCACCCCAATAAGCGCCCGCCACGCCGCCCACCAACTTCCCCGACTCCACATATTTCGCCCGCCGACACTGCATCTCCCGTCCGTCCACATACGTCCCTTCCCCAACCACTTCGACGTCTTCGCAATCGCCCGCACCCGCTGCGCATACCCGGCGACCTCGCCCTTGTGCAAGCGATGCGTCGCCAAGGGGCGACACGGGGTGAACAGGAGCCTTTCGAGGAGGATTTTTCCTGAGCCGATACCCGGTATTGAGCGGGCTGTCAGCGGTACCAGACGTTCCAGATAATTAAGCTGGTAAACCATATGAAGCCGAAATTGATCGGCCACAACGCCCAGCGCTTGAGGGATAAGGGGATGGCGGCCAGTTCGGCTTCGGTCACGTCCCCTCGCTTGATATGGGTCTTGGGCATTGCCAACAATTGACTGATCAAGATCATGCGATGAACCCTGTCGAGATGCGTATTTCGGCCCCAAAAACGTTTGTTATCGCAGACCACTTTGTTCTCGCTGAAGTAGCTTTCCAACGCTTCGAGCTTTGTGTATTCGACGTAGAAAGACAGTCCTGAACCAATCAGCGCCCCTGCAAATATAAAGATCGTAAAGACGAGATAAAAATCCATGATTAGGCGCCTTCTGGTTGAAAGATCAAATCACCGTCGATCTCTAGGATTTGGCCGCCAAGAAACGAACCGCGAGCGCCAACTACATCGCCCCCTACATCCCCCCCCGCAGCACCGCCAATAACAGCACAAGCCAGCTCACCGTTTCCTTTAGCGGCAACGCCCAAAAAGAGCGTACAGGCGCGACGGGCTAATTTTGCACCGAGCGGCCCGCCCCAATAAGAGCCCGCCCCCCCCCCCACCACCTCCCCCGCCCCCACATTTTCCCCCCGCCGACACTGCATCTCCCGTCCGTCCACACACGCCTCCTTGATCTCCAAACCTGCCACGCCCACATCCAGCGCCAACCCCACATACGTCCCCTTCCCCAACCACTTCGACGTCTGCGCAATCGCCCGCATCCGCTGCGCATACCCGGCGATCTCGCCCTTGCGCAAATAGCTTTTGGTTGAAATCCCGAGCACCGTCTTCAACGCCTGATTGCCCCGCAACCCCGTGCCAAATCGTGCAGCGCCCTGCAACTGCGTTTCCAGCAGCCCAAACAGCACCTGGCGCTGGCGAAAAAACGCTTGCCGGTCCAGGCCGCCGTCCCGCAAACGCTGATGCAATCGCTCGATCTCCTCCAGGGTATGCACCACCTCGTTCAGATGCCGCGACCACGCCGATGTGGCGCTGCCTATCCCCAACGAGCTGTAGCCCAGAAGGCTCTGCAGCAAGTCATAGTCATTGACCACCCGGGCTCCGGCAGCACTCTCCAGTTCTCGGCGAATCGTCTCAGCCTGACGCACCAACCAGGCTTCCTCCAGCGAACAGGTGACGCTGTAAGCATCGGGAATGACGATCAACTGCCCAGGCGTCACCAGCCCATGGCGCAGATGATGATTCAACACATCGAAATGGGCCGAACGTTCCCGGCTTATGCCGCCGCCCATCAAGCGGGATTTCAGGCTGTGATAGTCCGTGGTGCGGTCGTTGATATAGCCCTGCGCCATGCTTTACATCCCTGGATGCAATGAAGATGGCGTCGAAATATAAGCAAGCGAATGCTCCCCGGACACAAGCCCAGAGGGTCTGAATTACATTTGGGAAGTTGCCTACATCGCAGGAACGAGTCACCTACGGAAATGCCGCACTTGGGGCTTAGCGGACAACTGCCCCATCATTCGGGCAGTGCCGCCAAGCTACTTTGCGACTGCGCGAAACCGGTCACGCGCAAGCAGTGAACACGGTGCCGCCTACAGGTCGTAACGCAGCGCCATACCGAAGGTGCGCGGCGCGCCGGCGTCGATGATTTCGTCATCGCGGTTGTTGGTGACGTAGCGCTTGTCGAAGGCGTTTTTCACGAAGCCCGACACCGCTACGTTCTTGGTGACTTTGAATTCGCTGCTGAAGTTCGCCAGCACGTAGTTGTCGCTCCTGCGCTCGCCGTTGACCTTGCCCGCTGCATCGAACTCGTAAGCGGAAGGCGCGCTGCTCTGGTAAGTCACGTCAGTGTTGAAGGTCAGGCGGTCGTTGAGGCGATAAATGCCGCCCACCGAGGCCTTGTACTTGGGCGAGTAGTAGAACGCCTCGCCGCTGCGGTCCTGGCCATTGCCGACGACAAAATCCTTGTACTTGCCATCGGTGATGGCGCCGCCGACGGTCAGCGTCAGTTGCTCGCTGAGGTCTTTCTCGATGAACACTTCCAGACCCTTGATATCACTGCGACCGGCGTTGTACACGTTGATAATGTTGCTGCCGGCTTGGCGCACGCTGACCTGCTGGTCTTTCCAGTCGGTGTAATACAGGTTGGCGCGGGCGCGCAGGGTATCTTCGAGGAATGAACCGCGGTACGACAGCTCATAGTTGGTGGTGTATTCCGGGTCATACGCCTCGTGACCGCTACCGGAGCGCACGTTCACGCCGCCGCCGCGATAACCTTTCTGCACCATGAAGCCCAAGTACTGGCCGGTGGCGAGTTCGTAGTTGATACCCAGTTTTGGCAGTACGGCCGCGAACGATTTCTTGACCTTGGCGGCCTCGGACAGGTCGTCCTGCTTGATGTCGGTGTCGTTGGTTTCGTGGTCGTAGCGCAGGCCGGTGACCAGGGTCCAACGCGGGGCGAAGGTCCAGTCGACCTCACCGAACAGCGCCTTGTTTTCGATGACCGTGTCGCCTTTGACGGTGACCGCCAGCACGTTATCGAACAGCAGTCGGTCGTGGAAGTTGTTGGAGTTGTGGCCGTAATAGGCGCCGACGAAACTCTTCACCGTGTCCGAGTTGTAGTTCAGGCGCAACTCCTGGCCTAACAGGTTGCCATCCTGCTGGCGTCGGATGACTTCATTGGCGTCGGCGGTCTGGTCGAAGTCCAGGCGGTTGGTATAGTCGGACCGGGTGTTGGTGGTCAGGCTGGTCAGCGACCATTGGTCATCGAGGCGGTAGTCAACCTTGGCGCTGACGGTGTCCTGGTTGAGGTTGTCGAACGCCTGGGTATCGGAGGAAACCTTGTAGTAGCGGACCTTGTCCGGGGTGCGGGTGACCGAGTTGTCACCCTGGCGGTGCTCGTTGTGGGCGTAGGTGAGCAGGACGTCGACATCGTCGCTGGGCAGGATCAACAGCTTTCCGCGAGCATTGCTGGTGCGGTGCGGGTTGGCGTCTTTACCGAGGGCGATGTTGTCGATGTAGCCATCGCCGTCCTGATAATCCAAGGCGATACGCCCGGCGATCTTGTCATCGACGATGCTGCCACCGCCGGCCACCGCTGCGCCTTTTTCACCGTAGTTGCCCACGTTGGTTTGCGCCGAGAAGGTCGGCTGGAACGTCGGGTTGCGCGTTTGGATCACCACGGCGCCAGCCAGGGAGTTACGCCCCTGGGTGGTGGATTGCGGGCCGAGGAAGACTTCGACCTGCTCCACATCCCACAAGCCGGTCGGGCTCAAGGTCAGGGTACGGTTGGGCTGCACCGCGCCATCAACATACACCGAAACGGCACCGTTGAGGGTGGCCGGGCCCTGATCGTCGAAACCGGATACCGGTACACCGCGAATACCCCAGTTTTCGTTGCCGGCCTGGCTGTACACACCCGGCGTGCGCGCAAACACGTCGACCAGGCTGTGGTCGGCCTTGTCCCGCAGTTGTTGTTCGGTCACCACCACGACGCTGGATTGGGTCTGTTCAAGGGAGCGGTTGATTTTCTCGCCGCTCACTGTGATCGGGGCGATTTCCATTGTGTTCGGCTCAGCCGCCCAGGCACCGCCAGCCAAGCACACCGACCCGACCGCCAACGCAATTGTGTTCTGTTTGAAATTCACACCCTGCTCCCCTGCCATCCATCGTTATTGTTTTTTGCGGCGGGCTGAAGGCAGCCAAACGCCAGCGGGGCGGAGTCTAAGGGATAAGAATTCCAAAGTGAACATAATTGATAAGTGATCTCATTTGAGATAACTACGCATTCACGTATCAGCTTGAATACATTAGCGTAACGCTGACCGCCCGCTAAAAGGCGGCCCCGACACGCCCTTTACGCCGCCCTAGAAATCCACCGTGGCCGACACCTGCAACGTACGCGGATAACCCGGCGAAAACGCGCCATACGAGGCCACGCCAGACCAATACTCACGGTCGAACACGTTCTGCACCGTGGCGCGGAACGTGGTCGGCCGCCCTTCTATCTTCGTCGCATAGCGCGCGCCGGCATCAATGCGCGTCCAGGAATCCAGCGCCTGGGTATTGGCCTGGTTGACGTATTGGCTGTCGGTGTAGATCGCACCGCCGGTGAGGGTAAAGCCTTCCAGCCACGGCGTGTCGTACTCGGCCCACAGGTTGGCCTGGATCTGCGGCACGCCGACCGGTTTGTTGCCCTGGTTGGCCGCCGTGGCGGATTTTGTCAGCTCGCCATCGAGAAAGGTCACGCCGCCCATCAGACGGGTACCCGGCGCCACTTCACCGTAAACACTCAGCTCGACGCCACGGTTGCGCTGTTCGGCCTGCACTGAATACACACCGTTGGCCCCCAATTCACCGCTGGGCTTTTCGATCTGGAACAACGCCACGCTGGTCATGAAGGTGCCGTGTTCGTACTTCACGCCCAGCTCGTGTTGCCTGGATTCATACGGCGCAAAGGTTTCACCCGCGTTGCTCGCCGTGCCGGGCGCGATATCGCCCTTGCTCAGGCCTTCGACGTAGTTGTAGTAGAGCGACACGTCGTCCCAAGGCTTGACCACCACTCCCACCAAGGGCGTGGTGGCGTTGTCCTTGTAGCGGGAACTGACCGCGCCTGCGGCGTTGTAGTTGCGCGACTCAATGGCCTGGCGACGCAAGCCCAGTGTCAGTTGGATACGGTCATCCAGAACGCCCAGGGTATCGGTCAGCGCTACGCCAGACAGCTCGGATTCTGAAATGCGCAGCACCTTGGGCGTATTGATGGTTTGCTCGGGCCTGTCCACCGGATGGTAGATGTTCGAGCGAATGATCGTGCCGTTGTTGATGCCCCTGGACAGCTCGTCCTGGTAACGGGTCGCCATCAACGTGGTGGTGTGGGTCACCGGGCCAGTGGCGAACAGCGCGCGCAGGCCGACGTCGGCGGTGGAGCGGTCGACGTTGAATTTGTAATAGCCCGGAATGTTTTCGGTGTCACCGGCGTCGTTGAGGATACGCGGCACCTGGTCGGACATGCGCTTCACATCCGAGCGGCCCCCACCGGCATGGGCGAACACGGTGAGCGAGTCATTCAGGTCATATTCGCCGCCGAGCAACACCGACTGCTCCTTGGTGTCTGACCAACCCCACTTCTGCGGCAGGCTGGTGCGACCGTTCGGCGCAGAGGGCACGTCCACGCCCGGCGCGATGGTGAACGGCCGCGAGGCGCCCTCCCAGCTTTCTTTCTGGCTGATGTAATCAAGGTTCAGGCGCAGCCGTTCGCCGCGATAATCCAGGGCGATGGCGCCGATGCCGACGTCGCGGTGCTGGTCGTCGACGGCGGTGTCGCCGCCCTGGAGGCTGCCGTTGAAGCGCAGGCCAAACTGGTTTTCCTCACCGAAACGCCGGCTGATATCGAGATGGCCGCCCACTTGGGTATCGGAGGCGTAGCTGCCGGTGAAGCGCGTCAGGTCTTGATCCAGCGGGCGCTTGGGCACAATGTTGATCACCCCGCCGACGCCGCTGTTGGGTGAGATGCCGTACATCAACGCACCCGGGCCCTTGAGCACTTCGACACGTTCGGCGTACTCGGTAAACGCCCGGTAGTTGGGCGCCACGCCATACACGCCGTCATAGGCCAGCTCGCCCAGATTGCCCTCACCAATGGCAAAGCCGCGCACGAAGAACGAGTCGACAATCCCGCCGGTTTGCCCGGTCGAGCGCACCGACGGATCGCGTTCCAGGGCGTCGGCCACGGTCACGGTCTGCAGGTCGGCGAGGGTCTTGGCGGTGTAGCTGGTGACGCTGAATGGCGTGTCCATCACATCCTTGTTGCCCAGCATGCCCAGGCGTGCACCACGAGCCACCTGGCCACCGGCGAGCACCTCAGGCAAGTCGGTGGGGCCGCTGTAGCGGGCGTTGACGTTGGTCGCGTCAAGGGTCAGGCTCTGCGCGCTGTCGTCAGTCGAGCCGGCGGTGGCGGCCCAGGCGTTGCCGCTGGCAGCGGCGACAATCAGGGCGGTACGAATGGCGAGGGTTAACCGGCTGGCAACAAGCATGGCGTCGGGGTCCTTTGATCGAGAGAAAATGAGAATTACTCCTGATGCCAGCCGACGCGCGAAAAAGTATCAGCCCCTGCGCATTTTTTTGAACACTGAGAGTGATGCATGCCACCGACCCGCGTCCTGATAGCCCTGCTGTTCGCGATCCAGCTTGTGTCCATGGGCGCCATGGAAATGAGCGGGCCGTTCTGGCCCGTGCACCTGCGCGGGTTGACTACCTCCGACAGCCTGTTCAGCTTCGCCAGCGTCGCGGTGTACGTGGGCCCGATGCTTGGCATCCTGCTGACCAGCGCATTCTGGGGTCGCATCGGCGATCGTTATGGCCACAAGCTGATGATGATCCGTGCGCTGGCTGGACTGACCCTGACCCAGTTGGGCCTGGCGCTGTTCAGCGACCTGTGGGCAATCCTGATCCTGCGTTTTTTGCAGGGTGCGTTTGCCGGGTATATCGCCCCGGCCCAAGCCTACGGAGTGAGCATCGAGGTGCCTGCGCGGCGGGCGCGGCTGTTCGCGATCCTGCAGATTTCCACTAACGTCGGCTCACTATTGGGTGCGGTGGTCGGTGGCTTGATCCTCGATCACGCGACGTTCTTCTGGATCAACCTCAGCGCCGCAGCGCTCTGCGCGGTATGCACGCTGATCGCAGCGGTGACCTTGCCGGATGTGCCGCCGGTGAAAAAATCCGCGCCCGCGCCAAAGAGCGATGCCTGGCAGGCATCTGCCCTGCTGCCGTTGCTGACGGTGATGGGCATTCTGCTCTTGGCGCGGATGCTGCCGCAGACCTCATTCGCGCTGTACGTGAGCACAACGTTCACGCTCAGCAACGCCCTGGTCGGGCTGTGCTACGGCTTGCTGGCACTGGGGTTCATCCTGTCGGCGACGGCGTGGGCGCGCCACTTCGAAGGCCGGACTCAGGCCGACACCTTGCGGCGCCTCACCTGGGTCGTAATCGGTTGCATTGTGCTGACTGCAGCGGCCGGCCTCACCCGCAACCCGCTGGTGTTTGTCATCGGCTACTTCCTGTGGGGCGTGCTGCTGGGCGCCACCACGCCGGTGCTGATGGCCTTGATTTCAAAGACTGCCGACAGCGCACAACAGGGCCACGTACTGGGAATCGCCCAAGGCACCGCGCAGTTCGCCTCGATTGCCGGAATAGCGGCCGGCGGCCTGCTCAGCCAGGCCTATGGCTTGGCGTATACCTACCTGTATGTGTGCCTGGCCTACGCCGCGGCGTTGATTGCGATTCTCGCGTTGCGCTCACGGCAGGTTTCCCCTTAGCATTGGGAATACTTCTCAATTGCACGGTTGCGCGCCATGAGCGAAAGCCTTCCCGCCGATAACAACAATCACCTGCGCGCAATCGAAGCCCTGTACAGCGGGCATCACGGCTGGCTGTACGCCACGCTCAAACGCAAACTCGGCAACGCCATGGACGCGGCGGATCTGGCCCAGGACACCTTCACCCGCATCCTGGCCTCCCAGGTCACGGTCATCGACCAGCCACGGGCCTACCTGACCTGCGTGGCCAAGGGCATCCTGGTCAATTGGTACCAGCGCAAGGCCCTCGAACGCGCCTATCTGGAGGCGCTCGCCCTCGTACCGCAGCAGGAAGCGCCCTCGCCGCAAGCCCATTTCATGGTCATGGAGACCCTGCACGAAATCGACGCAATGCTCGACTCGCTGCCACCGCTGGTGAAGCGGGCGTTCCTGCTGTCACAACTCAACGGCCTCAAGTACGACACCATCGCCGAGCAACTGGGCGTGTCGCTGATTACCGTCAAGCGCTACATGAAGCAGGCGTTCGTGCAATGCCTGATGCTGGTGGAATGAATGCTCAGCCTGCGCAAAGAGCCACCGCTGCCCACGGAAGTCCTTGAAGAAGCCGCCGAATGGCTGATGCGCCTGAGCGAAAACAACCTCAGCGACAGCGAACGCGCCGAATGGCAACGCTGGAAGGTCAGCACCCCCGAGCGTGATCGCGCCTGGGCGCGGGCGCAATTGCTGCAAAGCAAGCTCGGTGGCCTGCCGCCGTCCCTGGCGATGTCGGCATTGGATCGCCCAAGCCACCCGGAACGCCGCGCCGCCCTGGGCAAACTCGCGCTGTTGCTGGCGTTGATGCCGGTGGGCTGGGGCAGCTGGAAACTCGCGCAATCCCAGCAATGGACCGCCGACTACCGCACCCGCGTCGGCGAGCGCCGCGAGCTGACCCTGGCCGATGGCTCACATATCACCCTCAACACCGCTACCGCTATCGATGTGCGGTTCGACAGCCAGCAGCGCCGGGTGCACCTGCGCGAAGGTGAAATCCTGGTGCAGACGGCACAGGACGCGTCCCGCCCGTTTCTGGTCAGCACCCGCCAAGGCCGTATGCAGGCGCTGGGCACGCGGTTTACCGTGCGCGAACTGAGCGCGCGCACGCACCTGGCCGTGCTCGAAGGGGCCGTCCAGGTCGTGCTGGCCGACGACCGCCAGACCGCGCCGAGGATCGTCAACGCCGGGCAACGCACGGAGTTTTCCGCGCAACAGTTCGGTGCGCTCACCGCCACCGACCGCAATGTCGGCGCCTGGACCCAAGGCATGCTGATGGCCGACAACATGCGCCTGGCGGACTTCGTCGCGGAACTGACGCGCTATCGCCACGGCTTCGTGCGCTACGACCCGGCGCTTGCCGACCTGCGCATCTCCGGCGCGTTCCCCATCAGCGACACCCAGCGCACCTTGAACATGTTGGTGCATACCTATCCGGTGCTCGCCAACGGACATTTGAACGGGTATTGGGTCACCCTCTCGCCGGCCTGAGCAGCCGCGAAAAATAAAACGCGCGGCGGCTGATACTTTTTCCGATCTCGGCTGGCAAACACACAGACCCCCTTTTACCTCCCGTCCATAGGGCCGCCCTCCATGCTTGTGATTCGCAGCGCGCTGCTCAGCCTGGCCCTGGCCAGCACCGCCCTCGCGGCCGTGCCAGCGCAGCTGGATACGGTGGCGGTGCGCGCCTACCACATTGCCCCGGGCCCACTTGGCGCCACGCTGTCGAGTTTTGCCGTGGACGCCGGCATTGCCCTGTCGTTCCTCCCGGCCCTCACCGAAGGCCTGACCAGCCCTGGCCTGTCTGGCACCTACTCTACCCAGCAAGCCGCTACACGGCTGTTGGCCGGGAGCGGCCTGGAAATGGTGCTGCGCAGCGATGGCAGCTACACCCTGGTGCTGCGCCGGATCACGCTGTCGGACACCACGGTCAGTGCCGCCGAACAACGCGCCAGCAGCCTGCCGCCCCTGTACTCCGGCGGCCAGGTGGCCACGGGCGGACGCCTGGGCATGCTGGGCAATACCGACGTGATGGATGCGCCGTTCAGCGTCAGCACCTACAGCGCAGCGCTGATCAAGGACCAACAGGCAACCACCGTGGGCGATGTGCTGGAGCGTGACTCCTCGGTGCGCTCCACCGGGCAGACCGGCGGGATTGTCGACTCGTTTTTTATCCGTGGTTTCCCGGTGGGCGAAGGCAATCTCGGCGAGCTGGCGTTCGACGGCGTCTACGGTGTGGCGTCCAACTACCGCGTCTTCACCGAATACGCCGAGCGTATCGAAGTGGTCAAGGGCCCCGGCGCGCTGCTGTACGGCATGTCGCCCAACAGTGCCGTAGGCGGCGTGATCAACGTGGTGCCCAAGCGCTCCCTCGACGAAGACCTGACCCGCTACACCGCCAGTTATGCCCAGGATGCCCAGTTCGGTAATCACTTGGATATCAGCCGACGCTTCGGTGAAGAGCGCCGCTTTGGTGTGCGCCTCAATGGCAGCGTGCAGCGCGGCGACACGGTGATCGACGAGCAATCGCGCGAAGTCGGCCTGGGCGCCCTGTCTCTGGACTATCAGGGCGAACGCCTGCGCAGCAGCCTGGACCTGATCTCCCAGGAAGAAGCATTTGGCGCTGCGTCGCGGCCGTTCCTGATCGAACCCGGCGTGGCCATCCCCTCTGCCGCCAATGGCCGTACCAACGTGAGCCAGGATTGGGGCTGGTCAAAAACCCGCGATAAGTCCGCCTTGCTCAGCGCTGAATACGACCTCAACGACAACCTGAGCGTATTCGCCCACGCCGGTGGCGGTCAGTCGGCGGTCGCGCGCATGTCCGACCAGACACCGAAAATCGTCAATGCCGCCGGGGACACCTCATCAACCCCCGGCTACTACCGCTTCGAAGTGCAACGCTACACCGTCGACATAGGCGCACGCCTGCGCTTCGACACAGGCCCCATCAGCCACAACGGCACCGTGCAGACCAGCCGTTACCGCGATCAACTGTCACGCGGGATTATTTCCGGGCCACCGGTGCTGTCGAATATCTACCACCCGACCGACCGTCCCGAACCGTCGATCGCCAAGCCCGATGCGCCCAAAGTCTCTGCCAGCGAATTGTCCGGCGTGGCCATCGCCGACACCCTGTCGGTGCTCGATGAGCGCGTCCAGGTCACCGTGGGCCTGCGCCAACAGCGCATCCAATCCAACAACTACAACAGCGCCGGCGCCGTGACGACGGCCTATGACGACGGCAAGACCACCCCGCTGTTCGGCGCGGTGCTCAAGCCGTGGGAGCATGTGGCGTTCTACTACAACTACCTCGAAGGCCTGAGCAAGGGTGACGTGGCACCGTCCAACGCGGCGAATGCCGGCGAAGTCTTTGCACCCTATGTTTCAAAACAGCATGAGTTCGGGGTCAAGCTCGACTACGGCACCTTCATGTCGACCCTCGCCCTGTTCCAGATCCAGAAGCCCAGCGGCGAACTGGCCTCGGGGACGTTCTCCGTGCAGGGCGAGCAGCGCAACCGTGGCCTGGAGCTGAGTGTGTTCGGTGAGGTCGCCCCAGGCACACGCCTGCTCGGTGGCGTGACCCTGCTGGATGCGCAGTTGATCAAGACCAGCGTCGCCGCCCACCAGGGCAATACCCCGGTGGGCGTGCCCGAGGTGCAAGCCAACCTCTGGGCCGAATGGGACACCCCGTGGCTCGAAGGCCTGACGCTGACCAGCGGCGCGATCTACACCGCCAGCCAGTACGTCAACCAGGCCAACACACAGCAGCTCGATCCCTGGACGCGCTTTGATATCGGCGCGCGCTACAGCACGCGCATCGCCGAGCGGCCGACCACGTTCCGCGCCACGGTGCAGAACCTGTTCGACCGCGAGTACTGGTCGGGGGTCGCCTCCTACGGCGCGTTTTCCCAAGGCTCGCCGCGCACCCTCCTCCTCTCGGCCACGGTCGATTTCTGACACCTGCAAGGGCTTAATCCATGGTTTCCATTGTTCGACGCTGCCAGGTTTTTGCGGCGCTGCTCTTTACCGGCATGCTGGGGTTGGCCAGCGCCACAATGGCGGCGCCGACCACCGTCACCGATCTGCTGGGACGCAAGGTCCAGGTAAACCTGCCGGTGCAGCGGGTGATTCTCGGCGAAGGCCGCCAGCTGTACCTGCTGGCCGCACTGGACACGCAAAACCCCATCGAACGCATCGTCGGCTGGCGCAAGGACCTGATCCAGTCCGACCCGGACACCTACAACGCCTACCTGCGTAAATTTCCCGGGATCGCCAACATTCCCACCTTCGGCGGCTTTGAGGACGGCACCTTCGACATTGAGCAAGCCATTTCACAGCGCCCCGATGTGATCATCCTCAATATCGAGGCGCAACATGCCACTGAAGATGCGCGCTATATCGAGAAGCTCGGCGCCCTGGGCATCCCGGTGGTGTACGTGGATTTTCGCAACCAGCCGATGACCAACACCGAACCGACCATGCGCCTGTTCGGCCAATTGTTCGGCAAGGAGCAGCGGGCCGAGGATTTTATTGCGTTTCGCAACCAGCAGATCCGCCGGGTCACCGACGTGATTGCGGCGCGACAACCGGCGCGGCCGACGGTGTTCATCGAGCGGATCGGCGGCTACACCGACGATTGCTGCCTGAGTTTCGGCAATGAAAACTTCGGTCTATTCGTAGAGATGGCCGGCGGCAACAACATCGCCAAAGGCATCATCCCAAGCACCTTCGGCCAATTGAACCCCGAGCAGGTGATCGTGGCCAATCCCGACCAGGTGGTGGTCACCAGCGCCAACTGGGAGGCTTTCGCCCCAGGCGGGCATTGGGTCGGCGTAGGCCCCGGCGCGGACATGGCCCAGGCGCGACGCAAACTTTCGTGGTACACCCAACGCCCGGCGTATGCCGGCATCAAGGCCCAGCAAACCCAGGCCTTCCACGCCATCTGGCATCAGTTCTACAACAGCCCTTACCAGTTCGTGGCGATTCAGCAATTGGCCAAGTGGTTTCACCCGGACCTGTTCGCCGAACTGGACCCCGAGGCGTCGTTTCGTGAACTGCACGAACGCTTTTTGCCGGTGCCTTACGCACCCGGTTATGCCGTGAGCCTCAAGCCATGAGCGCCGTGACCTACCGCAGCCTGGTGCTGCGCAAACGCCTGATCCTCGCTGCGTTGTTCGTATTATTGCTGTGCAGCGTGCTGCTCGACCTGGCGTCGGGCCCGGCGCGCTATAGCCTCAGTGAAGTGATGGGCGCCCTGCTCTCACCCGACAGCGCGGCGCCGCAAGTGCGCGTGGTGATGTGGGATATCCGCCTGCCCGTCGCGTTGATGGCCGTCGCGGTGGGCGCGGCATTATCCCTGGCCGGGGCGCAGATGCAGACCATCCTCAACAACCCGCTGGCCAGCCCCTTCACCCTGGGCCTGTCCGCCGCCGCCAGTTTTGGCGCGGCCATGGGCCTGGCGTTCGGCGTGGCGCTGTTTCCGTTGGCGGCGCAGTACATGGTGCCGGTCAATGCGTTCATCATGGCGATGCTCTGCGCCTTGCTGATTCATTTCCTCAGCCTGCGCCGCGGGGTCAGCGCCGAGACCCTCGTGCTGCTGGGCATTGCGCTGGTGTTCACCTTCAACGCGCTGCTGGCGCTGGTGCAGTTTTTTGCCACCGAGCAAGCCGTGGCCGCCGTGGTGTTCTGGACCATGGGCAGCCTGACCAAAGCCACCTGGCCCAAGCTTGGAGTGATCTGCCTGATCATCCTGCTCACCGCGCCCGTGTTCGCCCGGCGCGCCTGGGCCATGACCGCCCTGCGCCTGGGCGATGACAAGGCCGCCAGCTTCGGCATTAACGTGCGCAGCCTGCGCTTTCAGACGCTGATCATGGTCAGCCTGCTCGCCGCGTTCCCGGTGGCGTTTGTCGGCACCATCGGCTTTATCGGCCTGGTGGGCCCGCACATTGCGCGGATGTTGATTGGTGAAGACCAGCGCTTTTTCCTGCCGGCCTCGCTGCTCACCGGCGCGTTGATTTTGTCGGCCAGTTCGGTGGTCAGTAAAACCCTGATTCCGGGCGCGATCTTTCCCATCGGCGTGGTGACTTCGCTGATCGGCGTACCGTTCTTCATTTCCCTGATCCTGAGCGGGAAGAAACATTCATGGTAACCCTGCAACTGGAACATCTGGGCGCCCGCTACGGCCAGCGCAACATCATCAGCGGCGTGACCACGGCCGCCTTTACCGGCGGCCAGGTGGTGGCGGTGGTCGGCCCCAACGCTGCGGGCAAATCCACGCTGTTCAAGCGCATCGCCGGGCTGGTCGACGGGCCGGGCCGGGTGATTTTGCAGGGCTCGCAACAAGGCGCCCAGGCCATCAGCTACATGCCCCAGGGCCTGAATGGCAACGCCCGGTTGACGGTTTACGAATCGGTGCTGCTGGCGCGCAAACAACTGTCGCCAGGCTGGGTGGTACAAGACGCAGAGCTGCACCTGGTCGACGAGATGCTCGACGCCCTCGGCATCACCGACCTGGCCTTTCGTAACCTGGGCGAACTCAGCGGCGGGCAACAACAGCTGGTGTCCATCGCCCAGACCCTGGTGCGCGAACCCGAAGTGTTGCTGATGGACGAACCCACCAGCGCCCTCGATATGCACCGCCAGGTGCAGGTGCTGAGCTTCATGCGCGCCCTGGCACGCCAGCGCGAGGTCATCGTGTTTATCGCCCTGCACGACCTCAACCAGGCCCTGCGCTTTGCCGACCAGGTGCTGGTGATTGCCGACGGCACTGCCCAAGGCAGCGGGCCGAGCCATGAAGTGATCAACGAAGGAATGCTGCGGGCGGTGTACAAGGTCGAGGCGCGCATCGAGCGTTGCAGCCGTGGTCAGCTGCATATTTTGATCGATGACATCGTGTGAATAAAAAAGCCCGGTGGCGTAGCACCGGGCAAAACGAAGCGACCCGCTTCAGTAACGTGGTTTGACGGTTTTCCAATCCGGTTGATAGCGCTGCATCTGTTTCACGTCGTCGCGCTGGCGAATGCCACACGTCAGGTATTGATCATGCAGCTTGCCCAATTGGTCGTGGTCCAATTCCAGGCCCAGCCCCGGCGCACGGGTAATCGTTACGCAGCCGTCGACAATCGGCAGTTTGCCGCCCTTGATCACTTCTTCGTCCGGCTCTTGCCACGGGTAATGGGTGTCGCAGGCGTAGTCGAGGTTGGGCACCGACGCGGCCACGTGGGCCATGGCCATCAAGCTGATGCCCAGGTGCGAGTTGGAATGCATCGACACGCCCAGGCCAAAGGTCTGGCACATCTTCGCCAGAGCCTGGGTGTCGCGCAGGCCGCCCCAATAGTGGTGGTCGGCGAGCACGATCTGCACGCTGTCGAGCGCCACGCTGCGGCGAAATTCATCGAAGTCGGTGACCACCATATTGGTCGCCAGGGGCAGGCCGGTGCGTTTGTGCAACTCGGCCATGCCGTCCAGGCCGGGGGTCGGGTCTTCGTAATATTGCAGGTCGTCGCCGAGCAGTTCGGCCATGCGAATCGAGGTTTCCAGGGACCAGTTGCCGTTCGGGTCAATGCGCAGCGGCACGCCGGGGAAGGCCTTTTTCAGGGCCTTGATGCAGGACACTTCATGTTCGGGTTGCAGTGCACCGGCCTTGAGCTTGATGCTTTTGAAGCCGTACGTATCGATCATGCGCCGCGCCTGGGCGACGATCTGTTGCTCATCAAGCGCTTCGCCCCAGCTGTCGGGTTTGTAGGGTGAATCAATGTGCCGCGCATATTTGAAAAACAGGTAGGCGCTGAACGGGATCTGATCGCGGATCGCGCCGCCGAGCAGGTCCACCAACGGCACATTCAGCGAGTGCGCCTGCAGGTCGAGAAACGCCACCTCGAACGCCGAATACGCATTGCTCACCGCCTTGCTCGCATGGGAGCCCGGTGCCAGTTCGGCACCGGCCAGGCTCGCCGGTTTATGCGCGGCGACGGTGGCCTGCACAATGGCGCGCAATTGGTTGAGGTTGAACGGGTCAAGGCCGATCAGCTGTGACTGCACCTGCTGCTGGATCGCCAACGCCGGGGCATCGCCGTAGCTTTCCCCCAGGCCGATGTAGCCCGTGTCGCTTTCGATCTCGATGATCGAGCGCAGCGCGAAGGGTTCATGAATACCGCTGGCGTTGAGCAGTGGCGGGTCACGGAAGGCAATCGGGGTGACGGTAACGCGGACAATTTTCAAGAGGCGGCTCCCTGTGGACCGGAACGCAAGGCGTGAGGATGAGTGGAAGATTTGGACGCAGGCGGCACCGTGCCCCGAGGCGCGGTGCGGGCAAAAAACACCACCACCGCCGCCACCAGCGAAGTGGCCGCCAAGCCATACAGGCCGCCCTCGATGGAGCCGGTGGTCTGCTCCAGCAAACCGAAGGTGGTGGGCGCGACAAAGCCGCCCAGGTTGCCCACCGAATTGATCAAGGCAATCACCGCCGCGGCGATGCGTGCATCCAGGTAACCCTGGGGAATCGGCCAGAACAACGCCGAGGCGGCCTTGAAACCAATCGCCGCAAAACAGATGGCGACAAAGGCAAACACCGGCCCTCCGGTGGTGGACATGAACATGCCAAACGCGGCGATCACCAGCATCAGCGACACCCACGCCTGTTGGTACTTCCACTTGCTGGCCAGGGACGCAAAACCGTACATGGCGACGATGGAAATCAACCAGGGAATGGAGTTGAACAGCCCTACCTGAAAGTCCCCCAGGTTGCCCATTTTCTTGATCATGCTCGGCAGCCAGAACGTGGCGCCGTAGATGGTCAGGGCGATGGAGAAGTAGATGAAGCAGAACAGCGCAATCTGTTTGTCGGCGAGCAACTTGAACATCGACGGCCGCACGCTCTGGCTCGCCTCACGGGCCTGCTGCTCCAGCGCAATGGCGGCGACCAATACGTGCTTTTCCTCGTCGCTGAGCCACTTGGCCTGATGGGGATGGGACTGCAACCAGAACCACACGAACCCGCAGAGCACGATGGAGGCAAAGCCCTCGATCAGGAACATCCACTGCCAACCATGCAGGCTCAGGCCGCTGACATTGAGCAACGCCCCCGACACCGGCCCGGATATCACCGAGGCGATGGCCGAGCCACTGAGGAAAATCGCCATCGCCTTGCCGCGTTCGGCGGCCGGCAACCATTGGGTGAAGTAATAAATGATCCCCGGAAAAAACCCGGCTTCGGCGGCACCGAGGATAAAGCGCAGGATGTAGAAGCTGGTTTCGCCCTGCACAAACGCCATGGCCATCGCCGCCGCGCCCCAGGTGAACATGATGCGCGTCAACCAGGCCCGTGCGCCGTAGCGTTGCAGCAGCAGGTTGGACGGCACTTCGAAGATCGCGTAACCAATGAAAAACAACCCGGCGCCCAAGCCATAGGCGGCCGCGCCAATGCCCAGGTCAGTCTCCATGTGGCTGCGCACAAAGCCGATATTGACCCGGTCGATGTAATTGACGATGAACATCACCACGAACAGCGGCAGGACATGACGCTTGACCTTGGCGGCCGCGCGGGCAAGCACGCTCGGGTCTGGCGGATTCTGAAGGGTATCCACGGGCAACTCCCATTCATTGTTTTTTTAAGGGACGCAAGGATCATGGACGCCGGGGATTGTTCCCGTCTAATCTAACTTGGCATTCGATTGATACCGGGATTAGATCAATGTTCGAGCTGACGCAACTGCGCTGCTTCACCACCGTGGCCACCGAGCTGAATTTCCGTCGTGCTGCCGAGCGGCTGAACATGACCCAGCCGCCACTGAGCCGGCAGATCCAATTGCTGGAGCACCACCTGGGCGTGGAGCTTTTTACCCGCACCACCCGCAGCGTCGCCCTCACCGCAGCGGGCCGTGCGTTTTTCATCGAAGCGCAGAACCTGCTGGAGCTGGCCCAGCAAGCGGCCGTCACTGCGCGACGCTTTGCCGAGGGCGATATCGGCACGGTCACTATCAGCTTCGTCGGCAGCGCGGTATATGAGTTCCTGCCCAAGGTGATCGCCGAAGCGCGGCTCAAGCAGCCCCACGTCAAGATCGACCTGGCCGAGATGAACACCTACCAGCAGTACGAAGCCCTGCGCGCCCGGCGCATCGACCTTGGCATCGTGCGCGCGCCCCTGCTGGAACCGGGCTACGCCACCGAATGCCTGGTGCGCGAGCCCTTCGTGCTGGCGGTGCCGAGCAGCCATCGGCTGGCCAAGGCGCAGACGGTCAGCGTGCACGACCTCGACGCCCAACCCTTCCTGATGTACGCACACGCCGCCTACCCGCCGTTCAACGAACTGCTCACCGGCCTGCTGCGCTCGGCCCGTGTCGCGCCGGACTATGTGCAGTGGCTCGGCTCGTCCCTGACCATCCTCGCGCTGGTCAACGCCGGCATGGGCCTGGCCCTGGTGCCCCGTTGCGCCAGCAGCGTGGTGTTCAAGAACGTGGTGTTCCGCGACATCGACCTGGGCGAAGGCGCGCAGAGCGAACTGCACCTGATCTGGCGCGAAAACAACGACAACCCGGCGTTTGCGATGCTGCTGGAAGGGATTCGCAGTGCAGTGCGCGAGGGGTGGGCCTGAAGAGCGGCGAACATCGGCTGTTGTTGCTCTGGATCTGGATCTGGCTCTTGCTCTGGCTTTGGCTCTTGCTCTGGCTCTGGCTCTGGCTCTGGCTCTGGCTCTGGCTCTGGCTTTGGCTTTGGCTTTGGCTCTTGCTCTGGCTCTTGTGGTGAGCGGGCTTGCCCCGCGCTGGGCTGCGCAGCAGCCCCATCAAGAACACCGCATTTCTTCCGGTAAATCTCGGTGGCAGGTTTTGGGGCTGCTGCGCAGCCCAGCGCGGGGCAAGCCCGCTCACCACAGAAAGCCCGCTCACCACAGAAAGCCTGTTGACCATAGAAAGCCTGTTGACCACAGACAATCGGTTCACCACAGAAAGCCTGTCGACCACAGACAATCGGTTCACCACAGAAAGCCTGTCGACCACAGACAATCGGTTCACCACAGAAAAGCCGGCCTCCATCCCCCTCAGCCACCCAATCCTGTTGAATCCTTGCCTGATCCTCTGAACATCACAGCTATGGCATAGATCCGCCCCGCGCAGTGGTCTAGAGTTCGACGATGGGCGACTTGCAGTCGCACCACTCCTATAAGAAATCAGCACCACCAACCGATGATCAGCAGGTGAGCCAGCCATGGAATTACGTATCAACCAAAAGGCCTATCAGGTCGATGCCGAAGCCGACACGCCCCTGCTGTGGGTGATCCGCGACAATCTGGGCATGACCGGCACCAAATACGGCTGCGGCCTGGCCCAGTGCGGCGCCTGTTCGGTGCTGGTGGACGGCAATGTGGTGCGTTCGTGCGTCACCCCGGTGGCCGGGGTCGTTGGTCGCGAAATCACTACCATCGAGGCCATCGAAGCCGATGACGTGGGCAAGCGCGTGGTCAGCGCCTGGGTCGAGCACCAGGTCGCGCAATGCGGTTATTGCCAGTCCGGGCAAGTGATGGCCGCCACCGCGCTGCTCAAGCACACGCCCGCACCCACCAAGGAGCAGATCGACGCGGCGATGGTCAACCTGTGCCGGTGCGGCACCTACAACGCCATCCATGCCGCCATGGATCACTTGGCCACCGGGAAGGAGACTGCCTGATGAATACGCCAGCATTCATCCCGGGTGAGCCTGTCAACCTGTCGCGTCGGCGCTTCCTGGCGAGTACCGCCGTGGGTGCGTTGGTCATCGGTTTCGGCCTGCCACTCGGCTCGGGCCGGGTGCAGGCGGCCACCGGCGCCGCAGCCGAACGCGGTACGCAGGTGCCGGCATTCCTGGAGATCCGCCCGGACGGCACTGTGCGTTTGCTCAGCCCCTTTATGGAAGGCGGTCAAGGCACCCACACCGCCATGGCGCAGATTGTCGGCGAAGAACTCGACGCCGACCCGGCCACCTTCATCGTCGAAGCCGCGCCACCCGGCGAAGCCTATGTGGTGATGGACAACGGCATGCGCATCACCGGCGGCAGCATGTCGGTGCGCATGAGCTACCCGACCATGCGCCGCCTCGGTGCCCTCGCCCGCGCCATGTTGCTGCAGGCCGGTGCCGAGCAACTCGGTGTGCCCGTGAGTGAGCTGACCACCCAACCCGGCCGCGTGATTCACGCTGCATCCGGCCGTTCCCTGGGCTACGGCGAGTTGGCCAGCCGCGCCCTGGACATGCCAGTGCCTGACGCCGCAAGCATCACCCTGCGCGACCCGAGCCAATTCCGCTGGATCGGTAAACCGGTCAAGCGTGTAGACGCCTACGACAAATCCACCGGCAAAGCGCTGTACAGCATCGACCTGAAAGTCGACGACATGCTCCACGCCGCCGTGCAGCACGCGCCGCGCCTGGGCATGACCGTGGGCAGCCTGCGCAACCAGGCGCAGGTCGAAGCCATGCCCGGCGTGCACTCGGTGCATCAACTGCCCGGCGCCGTGGCGGTCGTCGCCGAACGCTGGTGGCATGCCAAGCGTGCGGTGGAAGCCATCCAGGTCGACTGGCTGGAACCGACTGCCGACTCCAAAGTCCGCGCCATGCCCGCTGACTTTTCCAGCGATGGTTTTCGCGACTTCCTCGCGGCCCAGCAAGGCCCGGCCCGTGACGAGGAAAACGAAGGCGATGTGGCCGGCGCACTGAAAAACGCCAAGACCCAGGTCGAGGCCACCTACCACAACCAGTACGTCAACCACGCCCAGTTGGAGCCGCCTTCAGCACTGGCGCGTTTCAACCCCGACGGCACCCTGGACATCTGGCTGCCTAACCAGGCGCCGGACATGTTCCGTGCCGACATCGCCAAGCGCACCGGCCTGGCGCCCGAGCAGATCAACCTGCATTCGCCGCTGCTGGGCGGTTTTTTCGGTCGGCACTTCCTGTATGACTCGGCCAGCCCTTACCCGCAGGCCATTGCCCTGGCCAAGGCGGTGGGCCGTCCGGTCAAGCTGATCTGGAGCCGTGAAGAAGAATTCCTGCGCGATGTGCTGCGCCCGGTTGCGGTGGTCAAGTTCCGCGCCGCGCTGGATGCCGACGGCCTGCCCGTCGCCATCGAAGCAGTCAGCGCCACCGAAGGCCCCAGCGAAGCCATCGCCGGCAAACAGGGCGAAAAACTCGACCCCACCGCCCTCGAAGGTTTGTCGGGCAAGAGCTACGCCATCCCCAACAAACGCATCGCGCAGATTTACGTCAAAGGCCCGGCCATGCTCGGCTACTGGCGCTCGGTGGGTAACTCGCTGAATGACTTCTTCTACGAAGCGTTCCTCGATGAACTGGCGGACCAGGGCAAGCGCGACCCCTATGAGTTGCGCCTGCATCTGCTGCGTGACAACCCCCGGCTGACCACCTTGCTCAAGGCCGTGGGCGAGTTGTCCGGCGGCTGGAAACGCGGCCCCTACACCGCCGAAGACGGCACACGACGGGCGCGTGGCGTGGCCATGGCCTCGCCGTTCGGCTCCCACGCTGCGGTGATTGCCGAGGTGTCGATTGAACACGGCCAGGTAAAAGTGCACCACATCTGGGAAGCCATCGACCCTGGCAGCATCGTCAACCCGGCGATTGTCCAGGCGCAGGTCAACGGCGCGGTGGCCCTGGGCCTGTCGCAAACCTTACTGGAGGAGGCGGTGTACGTGGACGGCAAGCCACGGGCGCGCAATTACGACCTTTACCCGATCCTGCCGCCGTCCCGCATGGCGCAGGTGCATGTAAAGATCATCGAGAGTGGTGAAAAGATGGGCGGCATCGGTGAGCCTCCGCTCCCCGCTGTGGCGCCGGCCGTGGTCAACGCGGTGGCGCAATTGACCGGCCAGCGCGTGCGCAGCCTGCCATTAAGCCGACACACCTTCAGCTAACCGAGCGAGACCGCCCATGAACAACCGTCGATTCGCAAGAACCGTAGGCTGGCTCGCGCTGCCCTGCGTCGTCGCCGCCGGCCTGCTGGCCTGGTATGTCAGCCGCCAACCCGCTACACCGTTCGAAACGCCACAGGCAGCCAGTGCCGACCCGGCCCTGGTCAGTCGTGGCGAGTACGTCGCCCGCCTCAGCGACTGCGTGGCCTGCCACAGCCTGGCCGGCAAGGCACCGTTCGCCGGTGGCCTGGAAATGGCCACGCCGTTGGGAGCGATTCACGCCACCAACATCACCCCGGACCGCACCCACGGGATCGGCACTTACAGCCTGGCCGATTTTGATCGCGCAGTGCGTCACGGCGTGGCACCGGGCGGCCGCCGGCTCTATCCGGCCATGCCCTATCCGTCGTATGCCAAGCTCAGCGACGACGATATCCAGGCGCTGTACGCGTTTTTCATGAAAGGCGTGCAACCGGCCAACCAGCCGAATATCCCCAGCGATATTCCCTGGCCGCTGAACATGCGCTGGCCCATCGCCCTGTGGAACGGCGTATTTGCACCGACCGCCACCTACGCCGCCAACCCCAACCAGGATGCGCTGTGGAATCGCGGCGCCTATATCGTCCAAGGCCCAGGCCACTGCGGCAGTTGCCACACACCGCGTGGCCTGGCGTTCAACGAAAAGGCTTTGGATGAATCCGGCAAGCCGTTCCTCGCCGGCGCCCTGCTCGATGGCTGGTACGCACCCAGCCTGCGCCAGGACCCCAACAGCGGTTTGGGTCGCTGGAGCGAGCCGCAGATCGTGCAGTTCCTCAAGACCGGCCGCAACCAGCACGCGGTGGTCTATGGCTCGATGACCGAAGCGTTCAACAACTCCACGCAGTTCATGGCCGACGACGACCTGGCCGCCATCGCCCGCTACCTCAAGTCGCTGCCCGGCGACCCGCAGCGCGACGGCACGCCTTGGCAGTACGTAACCGCCGCCGTGCGCCAGGACGTCCCCGGCGCCCACACCTACGCCACCCGCTGCGCCTCGTGCCATGGCGCAGACGGCAAAGGCCAGCCCGAGTGGATGCCACCTCTCGCGGGCGCCACTTCGGCCTTGGTCAAGGAGACGGCGTCAGCGATCAATATCACCCTCAATGGCGCACAACGCGTGGTCGCCGCTGGCGTGCCGGATGCCTATCGCATGCCGGCGTTTCGCGAGCAATTGTCCGACCAGGAAATCGCCGAGGTGCTGACGTATGTGCGCGGCACGTGGGGCAACCAGGGCGGCGCGGTGGACGCCAAGGCGGTGGGCAAACTACGCGGGCATACAGACCCGGCAAGCAGCAGCCCGATTATTTTGCATATGCGTTGAAGGTCGCTCTTGCGACCCTTTCCACGGCGTGGTCATTAACCTGAGCATGCCGCGGAATAAAGGGCAATGTGCACAAACTTGGCATTGACCCGGCCCCGTGCACGCTGACCTATCTGACTACTCGCCGGTTCAAGTTCGCCTCTTCTGACAATCAAAACAGAATCCTTCTACGTAACGGATTGGCCATTACGCCCGCAAATATGTTGGCAATTTCAGCAAGATCGAGACCCAACTGACCGAGCGGAACATGGCAAATTCACACTACCGCTATTTATAGCTGGCCATCTTCCTGACTGACGGTTTCTTCAACTGCTTTTTAATACATATAAAGTATGCATAACGAAGAGATTCAGGATTCAATACGATGAGGCAAAAAACATCGCAAATCAGCAAAAGCACAAGGGCATAACCCTGGCCGACGCAGAACCGGTGTTCAACGATGAGATGGCCCTGACCATACAAGACCCCGATCACGATGAAGAGCGCTGGGTGACCATGGGCAGCGACGCGAGGGGACGAATTCTGGTAGTGACGTACACTTATCGCGATCCAAATTTCGTACGCGTTATCAGCGCCAGGCTCGCATCAAGAAATGAACGGCGTCGTTATCTGGAGGCTTGAACAATGAAAGACGAATACGATTTCACCCACGGCAAACGTGGTGCTGTCGCCAGCAACAAGGGCAAGACCCGCATCACCATCATGCTTGACGACGCGGTAATCGAAGCCGCCCGTGAACGCGCCGAAAGCGCCGGTACGGGCTATCAGACCGTGATCAACAATCTGTTGCGTCAGGCGTTGATTTCGCAACAAGCACACAATCTGGCTCCCGCCCCCAAGAAGCGGGCTAAAACCCTGCACGTTATCAACAATGGCATCAGCCTCTCTGAGGTTGAAGCGCTTGAACAGCAGCTCATCGCTGTCGCTGGCGAGCTGAATCGAGTGCTGGGAACATCCAGATCGGTCGATTAACCAAGGCTTATACCGAGGTCGACCAGGGCATACCTGGCGGTCAAAGCGCCTCAGGCAGAAAAAGCCCGCGTGCGCTCTGCGGGGTTGGTGTGTGCCGGTGCGGTTGCTGACGGGCAAGCTGTGCCTGAAGCTGTGCGACGGCATCCAATACCCGCTGCGCCCACTGCTCATCCTGGGGGTCTACCACGACTACGCGAAAACCGTGGTCCTGGCCTTCACTGTGCACGCCTTCGGAGTCATCCACGTGCAGGTCGATGTCGAAGGCCGGTGGGAATTTCGACGGTGCGTTCGACAGCCCGTGCGCCGTCAGCGCCTGGTTGTGCAGCACGCTGTTGACCACGCCGTCGACGCGAATGCCGTACAGCATCAGCCAGCGCCGGATATAGGACGGCGTACGCCCGGACGAGGTGTAGACCCAGACGCTGCAACCCTGGCGGCGCAGTTCGCGGGTCAGGGAGCGTGTGCCGATGCGCAGCGGCTCACCCAGCCAGCGGTGCACGCAGGCTGGCAGCCGGCTCGGCTCGACGTCGCAGTGGTGGAGCTGGCAGGCCAGGGTGTCGTCTATGTCGAATGAAATACGGATGCGCGGGCGCTTGAGCAACTGCGTCGGGAGGAGGCGCTGCATGGCCTGCCCTGCCCTGGCGAACAGGCGAGAACCGCTCATCAATGGCCCCCTTGATAGGCGGGCACGGGCGTGTCCTGGAGAAAAAACCTCATTGGATCCGGTGCCTGTTCTTCCAGGAAGGCGGCGTATTTTTTCTTGATCTTGGGCAATTCGTACAACGCCTTGACTCCATGTTTGGCTGAGTTGCGGATGACCGACGAAGGGTTGAAGTAACCCTCGGCGTTCTCCAGCGACAGCACGAACGGCGGCAAACCCGCACGCATCAGCAGATAGCTGACGATCAGCGAGCCGCTGCGGTGGTTGCCTTCAATAAACAACTGCGGCTTGCTGAGGATGCGCACATACACCCCGGCTGCGCGCTTCCACACCGATTCACTGCGATACGCGCAGTACCAGTTGTACAAGTCCTTGATGCCGCCCTCGACGTTGTTGAAGAAGTGTTCTTCGGTCGCCGCCAGGTGCTGGGCGTATTCCAGGCGACGGCTCGGGTCGCTGCCACAGAGTACGGTGGCGTTGATCTCCAGCATCAGGTTCAGTTGCTGAAGGTCAAACAGGTCGACGCCCCGCGCCACATAATCGTCAATCAGCGCATAGCCTTCAAGCACGTTGTGCAGCACTTCGTCCGTCAGTGGGTCGCGTGGCTCGGTGAAGTCCTGGCTGAGCGCGGCAAAGCGCTGCTGCACCTCACGCAGTGCGCGTTCAATCGCAGGCAGATCAAGGCGTCGCGTTGCAGGCATCAGCTGAACTTACCCGTGATGTAGTCCCCGGTCATTTGCTCGCGCGGGTTCTCGAAAATCTGCGCCGTTGGGCCCATCTCAACCAGATAGCCGGTGCGCGTGCCCTGAGAAATATCCACCGAGAAAAACGCCGTGGTGTCGGCCACACGGATGGCCTGCTGCATGTTGTGGGTCACCAGGGCGATGGTGTAGTCCTTTTTCAGCTCGACCATCAACTCTTCGACCCGGCGCGTGGCAATCGGATCAAGCGCCGAGCACGGTTCGTCGAGCAACAGCACTTCCGGCTCGGTGGCGATGGCGCGGGCAATGCACAAGCGCTGCTGCTGGCCACCGGACAGCGACAGGCCGCTGACCTTGAGCTTGTCCTTGACCTCATCCCACAGCGCGGCGCCTTGCAGGGCATGCTTGACGCGGTCGCCCAGGTCGCCTTTGTAGCGGTTCAGGCGCAGGCCAAAGGCCACGTTATCGAAGATGCTCATGGAGAACGGGTTTGGCTGCTGGAACACCATGCCGATATAGCGGCGCACCACCACCGGGTCCACGCCCTTGCCGTAGACGTCCTGCCCGAGGAAGTGCACATGGCCCTCGAAGCGGAAGCCTTTGACCAGGTCGTTCATGCGGTTGAGGCTGCGCAGCACGGTACTTTTACCGCAGCCGGACGGCCCGATGAAGCCGGTGATCTTGTTCTTTTCGATCGGCACATGGCTGTCACGCACGGCCATGAAGTTGCCGTAGAAGATCTTGTCCAGCTTGCAGTCCATGACCACAGGCGCCTGGGTGACAAACGGAGCGGCTATTTGCGCAGTTGATACGTTCAAGATTCAGGTGCTCCCGTTTTCAATACTTTGGCTTGCCGAAAATACGGCTCACGATGTTCACGACCAGCACGATCATTACCAGTACCAGCGACGCCGCCCAGGCGAGTTCAAGCTGGTTGTCGAAGGGCATGCCGGAGAAGTTGTAGATCAGCACGGCCAGCGAAGCTGTCGGGTTCATCACCGCCAGGCTGCCGTCGTGGTAGATCCAGTAGTTGCTGAACAGCGCGGTAAACAACAGCGGCGCGGTTTCGCCTGCGGCGCGGGCCACGGCGAGCATCACGCCGGTGAGGATGGCCGGCAGGCCGGTGGGCAAGACGATTTTCCAGATCACCTGGGAGCGGGTGCAGCCCATGCCGTAGGCGGCGTCCTTCATGATCTTGGGCACCATGCGCATCGACTCTTCAGCGGTCAGCACCACGATGGGCAGCATCAGCACCGCCAGCGCCACGCCACCGGCCGGAGCCGAGTAGGTGCCGGTGGTCATCACCACCAAAGCGTAGGCAAACACACCGGCCAGGATCGAAGGCAGGCCGGTGAGCATCTTCGCGGCGAAGCGCGCGGCGTTCGCCAGTTTGCTCTCCGGGCCCAGTTCGGCGAGGAAGATCGCCGCCATGATGCCAACCGGCACCGCAATGGCTGCGGCGATGCCAACCATCACGAAGGTACCGGCCATGGCGTTGCCGAAACCGCCGCCGGTCTCGAAACCGGTGGGCGGCAGTTCGGTGAATACTTCAAGGCTCAGGCGCGCCCCGCCGCGCATGATCAGCATGTAGAGCACGGAAATCAGCGGCACGCTGGCCAGCAGCGCGCCGGTCCACACCAGGGTCGTCAACACCAGGCTGCGCAGAGCACGGCCTTCGAACCGGCGTTGCAGGCTGGGCAGCGCACCGGCGGGAGACGTCAGGTCGGTTGCAGCAGAAAGATCAGTCATCACTTATTACCCCGTTGGGCGTACATCATGATCATGGAGCCGAAGATGTTGACGATCAGCGTGATCAACATCAGCACCAGTGCGGCGTACATCAGCACCTCGATCTCGTTCGGCCCGGCTTCGGGGAAGTTCAGCGCCAGCAACGCCGCCAGGGTGTTGGCCGGCGCGAACAGCGAAAGCGAGATGTTGTTGGCGTTGCCCACCAGCATGGCCAGCGCCATGGTTTCACCGAGGGCGCGGCCCAGGCCCAACACCAGGGAACCGAAGATGCCGGTAGCGGCGGACGGCACCATCACTTTGAGAATCGCTTCCCAGTGGGTGGTGCCCATGCCGTAGGCGGCCTGCTTGGTTTTCATGGGGACGGCGGTGAGGGCGTCCTGGGACACGGCCGCGATGGTCGGCAGAATCATGATCGCCAGCACCAGCGCGGCTGGGAGCAGCCCCGGCCCGCTCAACGAGGTGCCGAAAAAAGGGATCCAGCCCAGTTCGCTGTTCAACCATGCGGTCAGCGGCCGAATCGCCGGGATGACCACGTAAATGCCCCACAGGCCGTAAACGACGCTGGGGATGGCCGCGAGCAGTTCGACGATGGTACGAAACACCGCCGCCAGCTTCGCCGGCAAGAAATCCTGAGTGAGAAAAATCGCCATGCTGACGCCAAAAACACCGGCGATCAGCAACGCGATAAAGGCACTGTAGAGCGTGCCCCAGATGGCCGGCAGAATGCCGTACTTGCCTTGATTGACATCCCAGACGCTGCCGAACAGCACGTCAAAGCCGTGCTTCTCCATGCCTGGGAGGGCCTTGCGCCCCACTTCAAACACCAGCGCAAACACCAGCGCCAGCACCAGCACCACGCCTATCCGCGCAAGCGCACGGAAGGTGCGATCAACCAGGAAATCCTTCGTCGAAGGTGGCTGGCAGGCAGAGTCCGGGTTACCCGGTACGACAAACGGTGTGTTCATTGGCTGATTCCGGAACAAGGGGGTAACTCTCCCGGCGGGGCTCACAGCGCCCGCCAAGAGAGGCCACACGAGCGTTACTGAATGTTGGCGGACGCTTTGCGAACCTGATCAACCACCGATTGCGGCAGCGGGATATAGCCCATCGAGTCGGCGATTTTCTGCCCTTCGGTCAGGCTGTATTCGACCATGTCACGCATGGCTTTGGCCTTGGCCGGGTTGCCGTTGTCCTTGCGGAAGATCATCCAGGTGTAGGACGTGATCGGGTAGGACTTGGCACCGTCCGGATCCGGCAGCCAGGCCACCAGGCTTTCCGGCATCTTCACTGCGGCCAGCGCTTCGGCACCGCTTTCGGCGTTAGGGACCACGTACTTGCCGGCCTTGTTCTGCAGCTGGGCAAAGTTAACCTTGGCCAGTTTGGCGAAGCCGTATTCGATGTAGCCAATCGCGCCCGGAGTCTGGCGTACGGTGGCGGTCACACCGTCGTTCTTCGGCGATTTGATGAATTTGTCGCTGGCGGGCCAGTTAACGGTGTTGCCTTCACCCAGGTCCTTCTGGAACTGCGGATTGATGGCCGCCAAGTGCTTGGTGAATACCGCAGTGGTGCCGCTGGAGTCTGCACGCACGACCACGGTGATCGGCATATCCGGCATCTTCAGGTCAGGGTTGGCGGCGACGATCTGCGGATCGTTCCACTTGGTGATCTTGCCCAGGAAGATGTTGGAGTACACATCGCGGGGCAACTTCAGCTCTTTGGGATTGCCTGGCAGGTTGAACGCCAGCACGATCTCGCCCGCGGTCATCGGCAGAAGCTGCACGCCTTCGGCGACCTTGGCGATGTCTTCATCTTTCATGGCCGAGTCACTGGCGGCGAAGTCCACGGTTTTGTTCAGGAAGTCCTGGACACCCGCCCCGCTCCCCTTGGATTGGTAGTCAACCGTGACACCAGCGGTCTTCTTGCTGAAATCCTTGAACCAGGTGAGGTAGATCGGCGCAGGGAAGCTGGCGCCAGAACCTGTCAGACGGACGTTTTCGGCAGCAAATACCGAGGTGGCACTGAGAGAAACCGCAACGGCGAGTGCAGCAGACTTCATCAGACGTTTCATTCAGGGAAATCCTTGTGATTACGGGCTCCCGGAACTTTGCAGCAGCATTGTTACGCTTTTATGAAAATTGAATGGCAAACCGCTATTTCGTCCCTCATTTCCGCCACAGCCAACTATTTAGCGGTCAGTGGCGCCGATAACTTTTCTGTCCGGAGGGCGTGAGGCAGAACACCCCGCCCCGTGGCCCGGTGCAGTACGTACCGCTACCGCAGCTGCAGCTCTCTGAACGACCTTGCAGCGGTTGCACAGCGGGGCGTGCCAAGCGGTTGCCGGTATAGGCGGTGCAACTTCTTTTCGAGGCGCTGATGGAACCGTCGTTGCAGAGGAAGACATCGCCATCACACCCGGCAATGCCCCCCTTACGACCGGAGCAAGGGGTATTGGCCGCCAGGGCGGACAGGCTAGACAGCATCAACACGAGGCCCAGGACAAGTACGCGGATATGGCCAGGAAGCATAAGGAATACTCGAGATAAGTGGCCCAATGCTATCAATCTTTATACGTAACTGCTGGCTAATGTCACACAACCCTGTAGTGAGCGGGCTTGCCCCGCGCTGGGCTGCGCAGCAGCCCCAACAAGGCCACCGCAGAGTGCCAGAATTAAGCGAGGTGAAGGTTTTGGGGCTGCTACGCAGCCCAGCGCGGGGCAAGCCCGCTCACCACAAAAGCCGCTCACCACAAGAATATGGTGGTTCAGGGCGTCGGTTGCACGTCCTTGAAGACCAGCCCTTGGCTACCGCTCACTTGCCACGGATTGGCGCCGCCGGTCTGGCTGAACACCACGTGCTCGAAGCGTGAGTCTTTCAACCCATCGATACGCGCCTTGGCCGCGCCGCTGAAACGCACGCGCTCAAACACCAAGCCCTCATGGTAGGCGCTGTGCGCAGCATCGCCCTTGACTTCGATCGCCGCGCCTTGGGCGTTTTCCACGCTGACATCGCTCACGCGGATGTCCTTGAACTGCCCGGCAATTGTTGAGCGCTCGTAGTCGAGTTTGGCGTTGGGGTCGTTGTAGTCAAGGGTGAAGATGAAGGCCTGCTTGACCGTGTTGCGAATCGCCGAATCACGGAAGGTGACGTTGCGCGCACCACCGCCCATGAAGTTGGTACTTTTCATGCGCAGCCCGGCGTCGGTGCCGTCGGAGACGTTGTCTTCAGCCAGGATGTTCTGGATCCATGCGCCTGTATGACTGCCAGCCACCACCATGCCGTGGCCCTTGCGGAAGTAGTTGTTGAAAATCCACGCATCTTCCTGAGGCGGCTGGTGCACGGCATTCGCACCGGTGCCGGCGGCGAAGTTGACGCAGTCGTCGCCGGTGTCGAAGAAGTTGTTGAAGACCATCGCGCCCTTGCTGTTGGCGAATTCGATGCCGTCGCCGTTGTTGGCGTCGTAGGTCTTGTGGGTGGTGTTGGCCAGCACCACGTTTTCAGTCTCCAGGTTCATGATGCCGTGGAACGCCGGGTTGAGTACGGTGAAGCCGCCGTAGAACACGTTCTTGACGTTGCGCAGGGTGATCAACGAGGAACGCATCTGCCCATAGGCGTCCTTGACGTTCATGCCCCGTGCCACGGCTTGCTCGACCTGGGCCTTGGCGAGGATGCCGTCCTGGGCATAGCGGGTGTTGTCGCTGGGCAGGTAGAACGGCAGCGCCTGGCCGCGCTCGTCGATGACGTCGGCGTTGCGCTTCCAGCCATTGCCGTCGAGGGTGCCCTTGCCGACGATGCGGATGTTTTCGAACGTTTGATGCTGGCGCGGATCGCGGGGCAACGCGTTGATCAGCGAGGCTGGGCGCACGGTGGTGGAATACGGGTACTGGATATAACCGGCCAATGGGTAATCTTCAGCGCGTTCGGAACCGAGCAGGGTCGCGCCTTCGGCGATCTCCAGGGTCATGTTGCTCTTGAGGTAGAGCGCGCCGCTTTTATAGGTACCTTTGGGCAGCAGGACTTTGCAGCCTGGGGTGCAGGCATCGACGGCGTTCTGGATCGCCAGGGTATCAAGGTGGCTACCGTCGCCTTTGGCGCCGTATTTCTTCACGTCAAACAGCGCCGCAACCTGGGTGGTACGTTGCTGTACGGGGGCGCTGTCTGCCGACTCCTTGCCGTTTGCGTCCACCGAACGCACGGTGAAACGGTAGGCCGTGTCGGGCTTCAAGCCTTGGGCGGTGTAGCTGTGGATGCCGATGCGATGGTGGAAGTTGGCCGTGTCCTGGCGGTAGAACTGGTCGATATAGGGCTTGGCCGGTGACACCTGATCGTTGTTGGCGTTGGCACTGCCCAACAACACGCCGTTGGCGTACACGTGGTAATCCTGGATGCCGCCATGATCGGCAGGCTTCTCCCAGACCAGGATGATCTGCTGATCGTCATAGGCCAGGGTGGGTACTTGCAGTTTTGACGGTGCTTGCAGCGCCCAGGACAGCGGGCTGCAACCGAGGGCGATAAGGGCAAGCGCGCAATGCGCTGAGGGTTTATACGGCATGTTGTTCTCCTTGTTTTTGCCGGTATTCACGTTGAAGGGCTGCATCTGTTGCGTGGAAGCTTCGAGGTATTGGCTGCGATTGAGGAAGGTTGAATCTATTCCCCCAGCAATCCCCGTAGGAGCTGTCGAGCTTTAGCGAGGCTGCGATGCAGGCGACTCGGTTTTGCCGACACACCGCAGCGATCCCATCGCAGCCTCGCTGGGGCTCGACAGCTCCTACATTGGAGGTTCGTACTCGCCTTACTGGGCGCCGAGGGCCTCGATCAGCACCGCCAGTTGCTCCACTTCATCGGGCAGCAAGTCGGTCAGCGGCGCACGTACCGGGCCGGCGTCATGGCCAACCAAACGCGCACCGGCCTTGACGATGCTCACGCCATAACCTTCACAGCGGTTGCGAATCGCCAGGTACGGCAGGAAGAAATCATCAATCAAACGGCCCACGGTCGCGTGGTCGTCGGCAGCCACGGCGCGGTAGAAGTCCATCGCGGTTTTCGGGATGAAGTTGAACACCGCCGAGGAATAGACCGGCACGCCGAGGGCTTTGTAGGCAGCGGCGTAGACTTCGGCAGTCGGCAGGCCGCCGAGGTAGGTCAGGCGGTCGCCCAGGCGACGGCGGATGCTGACCATGGATTCGACCTCACCAATGCCATCCTTGAAGCCGATCAGGTTCGGGCAGCGCTCGGCCAGCTGTTCCAGGCTGTCGGCGTTGAGGCGGCACAGGTTGCGGTTGTACACCACCACGCCGAAATCCACCGAGTTGCACACTTGCTCAACGTGCGCCACCAAGCCCTTCTGGCTGGCTTCGGTGAGGTAATGGGGCATCAGCAAAATACCCGCGGCGCCCAGGCGCTCGGCTTCCTGGGCGTAAGCGATGGCTTGGCGCGTCGGGCCACCGGCACCGGCGAGGATCGGCACCTGACCTTTGCAGGTGTCCACGGCAGTCTTGATGATCTGCGTGTATTCCTTGGACTCCAGGGAGAAGAATTCCCCGGTGCCCCCTGCCGCGAACAACGCACTGGCGCCATAAGGCGCCAGCCATTCCAGGCGGCGAGCGTAGGTGTCGGCGCGGAAGTCGCCGGCGGCATCAAAGTCGGTGACCGGGAACGAGAGCAAGCCGGAAGACAGGACTGTTTTTAGTTCTTGTGGCGTCATGTTCGCAAACCTTTATTCGAAATTTGAATGGAATACCTTAAGAGGTACGTCATCGTACAACTACAAAAATAGTAATGCCACCCTCTAAACGCCTTTCATGGTTAAAATGCGATTAACCACAATGAAATAAGCGTTTATTCACATCAATAAACAAATCAACCAAAGCACAGTCATACGATGACTAGCGCTTTTAGCCTACACGTCGCCGCTCGGACTCCTGACTGAAGTCACGGCTGGCCTGCACCAGCATGCGCGTGTAATCGTGCTCCGCCTGGTCCTGGCTCAGGCCCTGACAGTCGAGCAGTTCGACGATCTTGCCGTGCTGCATCACCGCCACCCGGTCGCACAAGTGAGTCACCACGCCCAGGTCATGGGTCACCAGCAAGTAGGTGAGTTTCTCGCGCTGACGCAGGTCCGCCAGGAGGTTGAGAATCTCGGCCTGGACCGACACATCCAGCGCCGAGGTCGGTTCATCCAGCAACAGCACCCGTGGCTCCAGGATCAAGGCCCGCGCAATTGCCACGCGCTGGCGCTGCCCGCCGGACAGTTGGTGCGGGTAGCGAAAGCGGAAACTGTCGTTCAGGCCAACCTTGAGCAGGATCTCGTTGATGCGGTCGTCCTTGTCCCCTACCCCGTGGATAATCAGCGGCTCGCGCAATGCGGTGTCGATGGTGTGCCGAGGGTGCAGGGAGCCGTAAGGATCCTGGAAGACCATTTGCACCTTGCGAAAGTGCTCCTTGGTAATTTTGTGGTGCAACGGCGCGCCGGCAATGCTCAGCTCGCCGTTCCAGTGCCGGTATTGCCCGGCCAGGCAGCGCAGCACGGTGGTCTTGCCCGAGCCGGACTCCCCCACCAGGCCGAACGATTCTCCGTCGGCGACACTCAGGCTCACATCGTGCAGCACTTGGTTGATGGCAGCGCCTGTGCCGAAGCTCAGGTTCAAGGCGTGCGCTTGGATCATGGGCATGGTCGGGTTCCTTATTGGGTCAGCCAGAGAGGATCGCGCTTGAGCACCGGCAAGTGCGCACGGCGGTTATCCATGCTCGGCAGCGCGGCCAGCAGGCCACGGGTGTAGGGGTGCTCGGCGTAGTGCAGGTCGCAGGCGGCCAGGGATTCGACGACGCGCCCGGCATACATCACCAGCACGCGGTCGCAGTAGTTGCGCACCAGGTTGAGGTCGTGGCTGACGAAGATCAGCCCCATCTGCTGCTGGTCCACCAACTCTTCCAGCACGTTGAGCACTTGCTGGCGCACCGAGACATCCAGGGCCGAGGTGGGCTCGTCGGCGATGATCACTTCCGGACGGGTGATCACCATCATCGCGATCATGATGCGCTGCCCCATGCCGCCGGAGACTTCGTGGGGGTACAGGTTATAGACGCGCTGCGGGTCGCGGATGTGCACCTGCTCCAGCATCTGCAGCACGCGCTCGCGGGCATCGCTGCGGCTGGCCTTGTGGTGGGCCAGGTAGGCTTCGGCGATCTGGTCGCCGACCTTGACCACTGGGTTCAGCGAATACTTGGGGTCCTGCATGATCATCGAGATGCGCTGGCCGCGAATCTTCTGCATGGCTTTTTCACTGGCCGACAGCAGGTCGACCTCGCCAAACGCCATGGCCTTGGCGGTGATCCTGGCGCTGGGCGGATGCAGCTTGAGCAGGCTGCGGCCCACAGTGGATTTACCGGAGCCGGACTCACCGACAATCGCCAGTTTTTCACGGCCCAAGGTGAAGGACACATCGCGCACGGCGTGGGTTTCTTTCTGGCCACTGACGAAGCGCACGTTAAGCCCTTCGACATTCAGTTTGATGGCGGACATCAGGTGTTCCTCCGATTATTCGCTGCGCGGATCAAGGATGTCCCGCAGGCCATCGCCCAACAGGTTGAAAGCCAGGCTGACCAGCATGATCGCCGCCCCTGGCACCGCCACCAGCCACCAGCATTCGAGCATGTAGCGGCGGCCAGTGGAGATCATTGCGCCCCACTCCGGCAGCGGCGCCTGGGCGCCCAGGCCTAGAAAGCCCAGTGCCGCAGCGGTGAGGATGATCCCCGCCATGTTCATGGTCAGGCGGATGATCACCGAGGACAGGCACATCGGCACGATATGGCGCAGGATAATCCGCGCCGGCGAGGCGCCTTGCAGTTCCACCGCGACGACGAAATCAGCGTTACGCAAAGACAGGGTTTCAGCCCGCGCCAGCCGCGCAATCGGCGGCCAGGAGGTCAAGGCTATCGCCACCACCGCATGTTCCAGGCCAGGGCCGAGCGCCGCGATAAAGGCCAGGGCCAGGACCAGGCTGGGGAAGGAGATGAAGATGTCGGTCAGGCGCATGAACACGGTGTCGACCGCGCCACCGAAGTAGCCCGATACGGTGCCGATAAACAACCCGATCGGCCCCACAATCACCGTCACCAGACCAATGATGTACAGCGTGATCCGCGAGCCGTAGACCAGCCGGCTGAAGATGTCCCGGCCATATTCATCGGTGCCGAACCAATGCGCCGAGCCCGGTGCCTGCAAGGCATTGGCAAGATTCTGCGCCACCGGATCGTGGGTGGCGATCCACGGCGCAAAGGCCGCGACGACCACCAACAGCAGCGCCACCAGCAGGCCTGCCAGGGTCATGGGATTGCGCAACAGGTGACGCAACACCCGCAGGCCGCTCTTGCAAAAAGCATCGAAGCTGGAGCCTGGCGAGCGATCCACCGGGCGCTTCGTCGCCGATTCGATGGAAGACAGATTGGCATTCATAAGCATCTTCTCTGTGTGAATTCTGGAAGCACTCAACGCTGCTTGTAGACACCCAGGTAACGGGTGGCCTCGGCATCGTCACCGGTGAAGCCCTTGACGTCGGCAGCGCTGACCACGGTGTCGGTCATCTGCGAAATCATCAGGATCGGCCCCACTTGCTGGTCGTAAAGGTTCTGCGCCTGGTGGTACAGGCTGACCCGCTGCGCCGAATCACGCGTCACGCCGGCCTGGTCGATCAGGCTATTGATCTGCGGATTGAAAAACGAAGCGCGCCAGCCCTGGAAGTTCGGCAGGCCGGCGTCATCGCTATTGTTGGGGTTGTAGGCAAAGGTGCGCAGGCTGAAATACGGGTGCGGGTAACGCTCGGCGCCACGGGCCACGATGATCTCGAAATTGCGCGCGCGCATCGCGCCGTACACCTGGTTGCCGGTACCGGTGACGATACTGGCCTTGATCCCGCCTTCGGCCAGCGTGGCTTGCAAGCGCGCAGCGATATCAATGAACGGCGGCTCCGACAGCGTGCGAATGGTGGTGCTGAAGCCCTCGGGGTAACCGGCCTCTGCCAGCAGGGCTTTCGCCTTGGCCACGTCCATGTGATAGCCGGGATCCGGCAGCCGCGCTTCCAGGCCCAACTGCATCGGCTGCTGGTTGAGCTTGCCGTAATACGGCATCACTTGTTGGTCCAGGCCTTTGTAGTCGATCAGGTTGCGCACCGCTTCGCGCACCTTGGGCTTGGCGAATTCCGGCTGCTTCATGCTCATGGCGACGTAGTACATGGTGCCGCGTGGCAGCGACTGCACCTGGATCTTGTCCGAGCCGTCGATGGCGCGAATGTCCGGTGCGGCCATGCCGTAGGCCAGATCCAGGTCGCCGCGTTCGAGCATCAGGCGCAGGGACTGGGATTCGGTCATGTGCCGCACCACCACGCGCTTGAGCTTGGCCGCGCCGCCCCAGTAGCCATCGAAACGGGTCAGCAGCAGCGAGTCGTTGGCGCTCCATTTGGTCAGCACGAAGGGGCCACTGCCCGCCTCGTTCGTCACCAGCCAACCGGCGCCGAGGTCACCGTTTTTTTCATGGGCCAGGGCGGTCTTGCGGTCCACGATCACGGCGCTGGGCGAGATCGCCAGGGAGTCCACCAACAACAAGGGGTCCATGGTCTGCGGCAGGTCGACCACCAGGGTGTGGGCATCCGTGGCGCGGATCAGCGCCTGAATGTTGTCGACGCTGTAGCCGTAGGCTTTCCAGGTGGTCGCCAGGCCGAAGTTGAGCTTCATCACGCGGTACAGCGACCACGCCACATCTTCGGCGGTAAGCGGGTTGCCCGAATGGAATTTCACGTCCTGGCGCAGATGAAACGTCACCTGCTTGCCGTCCTCGCTGATGTCCCAGCGTTCGGCCAGTTGCGGCAGGTGTTTTTCCGGGTTGCCCTGGTCACGCTTGATCAGCGTGTCGTAAAGGTTGGCATTGACGCCGGACGCATCCAGGCCGGGCGCGTTGGCCGGGTCGATGGAGAACAGGTTGACCATGCTCATGCCGACAATCAGTTGATCGGCCGGGGTCTTGGCGCTGGCCAGGGTCATCGGGCCGAGGGCGAGGATGGCGGTCAGCAGGCCGAGGTGCAGTTTCGAAAATACAGTCGTCATTAAAGAATCCTTCTTTTTATAGTTTTTTTGCGTAGCGCCTTAACGAGTGCGCGGATCGAACACCTTGTACAAGGCATCGCTGATCAGGTTGAGCGCGACGAAAATCAGGCCGATCACCAGCACGCAGCCCATCACCGCGTTCATGTCACCGAGCATCAGGCTGCTGGTGAGGTATTGGCCGAACCCCGGCCAGGCGAACACGGTTTCGATCAGCACCGCACCTTCGAGCAGCGAGCCGTAGGCCAGCGCAACCACGGTGAGCAACTGCACGAGGATGTTGCGAAACGCATGCCCCCACACCACTTGGCGCCGGGACAAACCCTTGACCCGTGCCGTGATGATGTACTCCTGGGACAACTGCTCCAGCATGAAACTGCGGGTCATGCGGCTGATGTACGCCACCGAGTTCAGGCCCAGGATCAGCGCCGGCAACACGATATGCCGCAGAGCGCTGGCGAAGGCATCCCAGTCGCGGGCGAGTGAGGTGTCGATCAGCAACAGGCCGGTAACCTCGGGCACCATGCCGTCGTAGGCCAGGTCGATGCGCCCCGCGCCGCCAGCCCAGCCGAGCCAGGCGTAGAACACCAGCAGGCCCATCATGCCCAGCCAGAAAATCGGCGTGGAATAACCGAACAGGGTGATCACCCGCGCCACGTGGTCGCCGAGCCGACCTTGATTGCTCGCCGCACATACGCCCAGCGGCAAGCCGATCAGCACGCCGAACAGGATCGCCAACGTGGCCAGTTCGATGGTCGCCGGGAACACGCGCAGGATGTCATCCAGCACCGGGTGGCCGGTGAGCAGCGCATTGCCGAAATCACCGTGGAGCAGGTCATTGAGGTAAAGGCCGAACTGGGTCCAGATCGGCTTGTCGAGGCCCATCGACCGGTACACCTGGTCGTAGGTGGAGCTGTCGGCGTCCGGCCCGACTACCGCCAGCACGGGGTCAAGCGGCATGACCCGGCCGATGATAAAGGTCAGCGCCAACAGGCCGAGCAGCGTCACCAGCACGGTGCTGGCGCGCCGTAGGGTATTGGAAGCGCGAGCGCCCATGACAGAGGCAGTCATAACAAACATAGTGAGCTCCTGGTAAATCGATCAGCGCTTTTTGTAGACGTCTTTGTAGCGCGTGGTCGCAGCGGTATGGCCCTGGAAGTCGGCCACGTCGGTGTACACCACCACGGTGTCGGTCATCTGCGAGACCGGCAAAATGGCCCCGACCTGCTGATCGACCTGCGCCTGGATCTCGCGGTACTGCGTCAGTTGTTTGTCGGCATCCGGTTCGACTTCTGCATGCTCAATCAACTGGTTCAGTTCAGGACTGTAGAACGAGGTGCGCCAGCCCTGGAAGTTGGTCAGTTTGGCTTCATCGCGGTTATCCGGGTTGTACACCAGGGTGCGCAGGCTGGAATGGGGATGACGCTCCGCCCCGCCACCGCCGCGACCGACGATGATGTCGAAGGTGCGCTCGCGCATGGCGCCGTAGATCTGGTTACCGGTGCCGGTAATGATGCTGGCTTCGATACCGGCCTGGGCCAGGGTCGATTGCAGGTTGGAGGCAATGTTGATGAAGGGCGGTTCGGCCAGCACGCGAATGGTGGTCTTGAAGCCGTTCGGGTAACCGGCTTCAGCCAGCCAGGCCTTGGCCTGCTCGACGTTGAGTTTGTAGCCGGGATCCGGCAGGCGCGCCGCCAGACCCAACGGCATCGGCCGCTGGTTGATCACGCCGTAATGAGGCATGACCGTCTGGTTGATGCCCTGGTAGTCGATCAGCGAACGCACGGCCTTGCGCACACGCGCATCGGCGAACATCGGCTGCTTCACACTCAGGGCCACGTAATACAAGGTGCCACGTTGCAGGGTCTGGGTGCGCACCTTGTCACTTTTTTGCAGGGCTTCGATGTCCGGCGCCGACATACCTTTGGCAATGTCCAGGTCGCCGCGCTCGATCATCAGGCGCAACGACTGCGACTCGGTCATGTTGCGCATCACGATGCGCTTGAGCTTGGCCGGGCCGCCCCAGTAACCGTCGAAGCGGGTCATCAGGATGACATCGTTGGCGCGCCAGTCATTGAGCACAAATGCACCGCTGCCGGCGGCGTGGGTCACCAGCCAGGCGGCGCCCATGTCGCTGCCTTTCTGGTGTTCGAGGACTTTTTTGCGGTCGAGGATGAACGCACTCGGCGAGGTCGCCAGGGTGTTGAGCACCAGCAGCGGATCGGTCGGCCGTGGCAGTTCGATCACGAACGTATTGGCATCCGTGGCGCGCATGTAGCGCTCGACGTTTTCGGCGGTGAACCCGTAGGCCTTCCAGGTGGAGGCCAGCGCGAGGTTGAGCTTGAGCACCCGGTGCAGCGACCAGGCGACGTCTTCGGCGCTCAAGTCATTGCCGGACTGGAACTTCACCCCACTGCGCAGGTTGAAGGTCAGGGTCTTGCGGTCTTCACTGACCTGCCAGCGCTCGGCCAGCGCCGGTACCAGGCGATCTGGCTGGGCGACGTCCTGCACCAGCAACATGTCATACAGGTTGGCGTTGATTTCCGACACGTCCAGGCCGGTGGCGGCCGCCGGGTCGAGGGACAGCAGATTGATCATGCTCATGCCGACGATCAGTTGATCGGCCGGGGTTTTGGCAAAGCTTGCAGGTACGGCGGTAACGGCCAGGGCGGCAACGAATACCCGCGCCCACAGCGAAGGGAATATGTTCATAGCGAGAGTGCCTTTTTTATATTTATAGGGCTCTCGGCCAGCTCAACCTATGCCGAACTGACCGTTTACACGTCAGAAGCTCTTGAGCGTATTGGTCTCGATGTAGTTGAAATTGATGTCTTCGCCCAGGCCCGGCGCGTCGGACAGGTGCACAAACCCATCGTTGTCCATCGGGTCCACCAGGCGGTTGAGGTAGGCCGGTACTTCGTCGTAGTCCAGGTACGGGTGCAACAGGCCACGCTCATACCAGGTGCAGTTCTTGATCGCGCCGACCACCGCCAGGTTGGCAGCGCCGTTGCCGTGAATTTCGCAGTCCATGCCAAACGATTCGGCCAGGTGCGCGACCTTCAGGCACGGCGCAATGCCGCCGACGCCCGCAACACCGGCACGCAAGATATCGCACACATCGTGCTTGACCCAACTGGCGCGAGCGAGGTGTTTGCCGGACAGGGTTTCCGGGCCAAGCACCGGAATATCCAGCTGCCCTGCGAGCCAGGCATAGGACTCGGCGGACTCTTCCATCATCGGTTCTTCGAACCAGGCGAAGTCGAGTTTCTCCAGCTCGCGACCGATGTACAGCGCCTCGGTGCGGCTGTACCAGTGGTAACCGTCGAGCATCAGCGCGATGTCCGGGCCAACCGCTTCACGCACGGCCGCGCAGGCTTTGACGTCGATGCGCGGGCTCGGCGCGAAGGACACCGGCGGCATCCAGGTGTGCAGCTTGATGGCCTTGTAGCCGCGCTGCACCAGGGTCTCGGCGAAGCGCCCGTAATCTTCGGGGGTAGCGAGGCCGCCGGGCAGTTCGTCGCCACACATGGTCGAGCCGTAGGCCGGCACCTTGTCGCGGAAACCACCAATCAACTTGTGCACCGGCACGCCGAGTTTGCGCCCCGCCCAATCCCACAGCGCCTGCTCAACCAGAGCCAAGGCGCGGTCGGTCAGTTGGCTGGCACTGCCACGCTGCCAATGGGCGAGGTCCTGCCAGATCTTTTCGCGATCAAAGGCGTTCTGCCCCACCAGCACTTTGCGCACGAACCCATCCAGCACGTACGGGCGGATCAATTCAGGGGCGCCGAACGCAAAACCTTCCTGGCCGTCTTCAGTCTGGATGCGCAGCAAAGCCATCTGCGCCTGGGTGACATCACCGGGGTGGGCATGGCCGGCGCTGTCGACTGCGCGGCGGGTCGGGTAGGAAAACACCTGGACGTTGACTGCTGTGATTCTCATGGACGTCTTAAGCCTTCTTATTGGATTTGAGACAGGAATGTCGTCTGTTGCGACCGATCATAGGTCATCGTACAACACTTGAAAAGACCCAATAACCTGCCCCACCTTAACGTGATTTTCCCGCAAACCCCCGTAAAACCCCTATTTTTAAAGACAACCAAGGAATAACAGCGGTTGCTGTAAAGCCCTATTCATAGGGGACATATGTTTCAAAGTGTTTCAAATCTACCGATAACCGCTAGACGAGTCGTCTTGTCGTACGATAACGTATATCGGCACCTTAGATGAGAGCCACACGCAACAACGCATCGCCGTAGCAACCGTCAAACGACCCTAACAAAAACAAAAAAAGAAGACCGTATGAACACCACCCTACGCACGCTCGTTACTGCCCTGGCCCTCGGCCTGCCGCTGTATGTCAGCGCTGACTCTGCCAGCATCAACTACCGCCACCAGTTCACTGAGGAAGACAGCGCCCACGCTGACCGAATCAAGCTCAACTACCGCCTGGACAGTGGCCTGGGTTTTGAAGCGGAAATGAAATACCGCACGGCCGGGGACCGTGAAGATGTGGCCTACGACAACATGGTCAACAACGGGCATGAGTTCACTGTGAGCTACAACTACAAGCTCAGCCCGCAATCGACGTTGACCCCGGCGTTCCAGATGGACAGCTCGAAGGACTCGACCACCTACAAGCTGGGTCTCAAGTACAACTACAAGATCAACGATGCCTTCTACGCCGCCACGCGCTATCGCCTGGACACCAAGAAACTGGACCGCGACCAGGTCAATGAAGACCTGCCTGACCACATCAAGGATGACCAGACCACCCATCGTTTCGAAGGCTGGCTGGGCTACACGCCGGCCAGTAAGTGGGCGTACGAATATCAGTTCATCTACTTCAAGACTGACTACATCCGCTACGACAACAAGAAGAGCGACTACGAACAGAACCTGATCGTCAAATACAAGCTCACCAAGGAATGGGCCCCGTTCATGGAGATTGGTGATGTGAAGGTCAATTCCACCACTGAGGACCGCCAGGCGCGGTGGCGCCTGGGCATCCAATACAACTTCATGTAACGCCCCCTCCCCGCGACTTGCCTGGCGAACGCGCATCGCTCGCCAGGCAACGCCTATGCCTTCAGCGCTCAAAGGAAGACCTGACCATGACCACACAGCCCAAACCCTTCACCCGCATTCTGCTCACCGGCGCCGCCGGCGGCCTGGGGCAGATCCTGCGCGAAACCCTGCAGGCCCACGCCCCCATCGTGCGCGCCTCGGACATCAGCGCCATGGCGCCCAGCGCGGGCGCACACGACGAAGTGATCCAGTGCAACCTGGCCGACAAGGCTGCCGTGGCGGCGCTGGTCGATGGCGTTGACGCGATCGTGCACCTGGGCGGGATTTCAGTGGAGCGGCCGTTCGAGGAGATTCTCGACGCCAATATTCGCGGCACCTTCCATATTTACGAGGCGGCGCGGCAACAGGGGGTCCAGCGGATTGTGTTCGCCAGCTCCAACCACGTCACCGGTTTTTACCCCCAGGACGTGGAACTGGATGTGCACGCACAGCGCCGCCCGGATGGCTACTACGCGCTCTCCAAGGCTTACGGCGAAGACCTGGCGGCGTTCTATTTCCATCGCTACGGGATTGAAACCGTGAGCTTGCGCATCGGCTCGTCGTTCCCCGAACCGCGTAACCGACGGATGCTGCACACCTGGCTGAGCTATGCGGACCTCGATCATCTGGTAGCGCGCGCCCTGCTGGCCAAGGACGTAGGGCACAGTGTGGTGTATGGCGTTTCAGCCAATAAGGAGCGCTGGTGGAGCAATCGGCATGCCGAGCACCTGGGCTTTGCGCCGCAGGACAGCTCGGAGCAGTTTCGCGCCAAGGTCGAGCAGCAACCGCAACCGGCGGCGGATGAACCCGGCGCCGGGCTTCAAGGCGGCGCGTTCACCGCAGCGGGGCCGTTCGACAATTCGGCGGCCGCCGCTTCATAGGCCCGGCGCATACGTTCGCGACTGTTGGACAGATGCAGGCGCATAGCGGCGCGAGCGGCGTCTGCGTCGCGGCGCAAAATGGCTTTGTAGATGTCCTCGTGCTCGCGGCTCAGACGCTCCAGGTAGGGCTCTTTATTGGCGTTGGCCAAGCGCTTTGAGTGCAAGCGTGTACGCGGCAGGATGTTGACCCCGAGGTGCAACATGATGTCGGTGAAATAGCGATTGCCGGTGGCCAACGCGATCTGCTGGTGAAACTGGAAATCTGCCGTCACCGCGTAATCGGCACTCACCGCCCGCGAATTCAGCGCATCCAGTGAGTCGCGCATCACCTGCAATTGCTGTTCGGTGCGGCCCACACAGGCCAGGCCGGCCGCTTCCACTTCCAGGCAGATGCGCAGCTCCAGCACCGCCAGCACGTCCTGCAGGGTGACGATGGTGTCCGGGTCGATCCGAAACCCGCTGGGGCTGGGAATATCCTTCACAAACGTGCCGACGCCGTGCCGGGTTTCCACCAGGCCAGAAGCTTGCAGACGCGAGATGGCCTCACGCACCACGGTGCGACTCACGCCGTGTTCGGCCATCACTTCGGATTCGGTAGGCAGTTTGGTTGCGCGCGCAAGTTCCCCGGTGCAGATGCGCCGGGAAAGCTCAGTGACCAGTTCTTCAGCCAGGCTGCGGTGCCGGCGGCGAACGGTGGGCTGGACGTTCGGGTTGTCCATCAAGAACGGGTATCTCGGTTGGCGAATGAATGCCCATCATAGCGCATTCAGTTGTACGACAACCTTCCCTTTAGCCCGCCCCGTCTCCACATAGGCCAACGCCTCTGCTGTCGACTCAAACGCGAAGGTGCGGTCCACCACCGGCTTGATCGCACCCGACTCCACCAGTGCGGTGATCTCACGCAGTTGCTCGCCATTGGCCCGCATGAACACGAATGAGTAGCTGACCCCGCATTGACGCGCTTTGCGTCGAATGCCGTAGCTCAATAGACCCATGACGCGCTTCAAGACCCAGGACAAGCCTTGCTCCTGGGCAAACTGCGGTGTCGGCGGGCCAGCGATGGAAATGAGCCGTCCGCCGGGCTTGAGAACTTTGAGCGATTTCGCCAGTACGTCTGCGCCCAGGCTGTTGAGGACCACGTCATAGCCTTGCAGGACACTATCGAATGCCTGCTTCTGGTAATCGATGACCAGGTCCGCCCCCAAAGCCTTGACCCATTCGACATTGCGCGTACTGGTGGTCGTCGCCACAAACGCGCCCAAGTGCTTGGCCAGTTGAATCGCGATCGTGCCCACACCACCCGAGCCTGCATGAATCAGCACCTTCTGGCCTTTTTTGAGCTGGGCGGTTTCCACCAGCACCTGCCACGCCGTCAAGCTGACCAGCGGCAGCGCTGCCGCCTGCGTCATGTCGAGGTTGCCGGGCTTGAATGCCAACGCATCTTCCCTCACGCAGACCCGCTCGGCGAAGGTGCCGATGCGCTCGTCATGAGGCCGCGCATAGACCTCGTCGCCCGGCTTGAAGCGCTTGACCTTGGCCCCTGTCCGCACGACCACACCCGCCAAGTCATTGCCCAGCACCAGCGGGAACCGATACGGCAGGATCAGCTTGAACTCGCCCTTTCTGATCTTGGCATCCAACAGGTTGATGCTGGCGGCATGCACCTGCACCAGCACCTCGTTATCCCGCACTTCAGGCTCGGGCAACTGGCCGATCCGACCAGGGTCTTTGTAGCGTTCGATGAAAAATGCCTTCATGGGATCAGCTCTGTACGGAGTAAGTCGGCGGTACGCGATTGCACATTATTGAGGACGATAGCGCTCGGCGGCGTGGGCCTGACGCAGTTCCGACAGCAACCCCTGACGCGCAGACTGGAGGCTGTCCCAGCGCGCCGCGTCATGCAGCGGCGGTATGGTCACGAGTTCGCGGCGGTCGAAGCCGATCAGTGCGGCATCCACCAGCTCGCCCACCTCCATGACCTCCGGCAGCGTGTTGATGTCGATGCCCGAGCGTTCCCAGATTTCCGTGCGAGTGGCTGCCGGCAGTACTGCCTGTACATAAACGCCCTTGCCGGAAAGTTCCAGACTCATGCCCTGGGACAGGAATTGCACGAACGCCTTGGTCGCGCCATACAGCGTCATTCCCAACTCCGGTGCCAGGCCGACCACCGAGCCGATATTCACGATGGCGCCTTCGCCGGCCTCTGCCAATCTCGGGGCAATTGCCCGGGCGAGCCGCGTCAGCGAGGTGACGTTCAGCGCGATCAGTTGCTCGATGCTTTCGCCTGTCTGTGCCATGAAATCTCCCGTTTGGGCGGCGCCTGCGTTGTTGATCAGCACGCCGATGCGCGTGTCATCGCGCAGGCGTGCTTCAACAACGGCCAGGTCCGCTTGCTGAGTGAGATCGGCCTGCAGCACATCCACCGCCACGCCATGTTCCTGACGCAAGCGCGCAGCCAGGGTGTCCAGCCGCGCCTTGTCGCGGGCAACCAGCACCAGGTCGTGGCCGCGCTGGGCAAAGCGCTCGGCGTAGGTGGCGCCAATACCGCTGGACGCGCCGGTGATCAGGATAGAAGAAGCGTTCGTCATGGCTGTGCTCTCTAGGTTAACAACGATTAGGTGGGACGGCCTTTATGATGTCGATCATAATCTTATTCGTCAATGGTTTTGATGCTGATCGGCATCAATGTATAGTAAGGCGCAGAAAACAGTGGTCAGCAGCGAGGGTCAGGGTATGAGGGTCAGCAAAGCACAAGTGCAGTTAAACCGGGCGCACATCGTCGAAACGGCCTCCCGGTTGTTCCGCGAGCGCGGTTATGACGGCGTCGGCGTGGCCGACCTGATGGCCGAAGCCGGATTCACCCATGGCGGGTTCTACAAGCACTTCGGGTCAAAGGCCGACTTGATGGCTGAAGCTGCCGCCAGCGGGCTGTGCCAATCGCTGACCGACAGCGCGGGGCTTGGCGCCGATGAGTTCTTCAATCGTTACGTGTCCAGGGAGCACCGTGATGCGCCCGGCCAGGGTTGCACGATGTCGGCCCTGTGCGGGGATGCCGCGCGCCAGTCAGAAACGGTCAAGGCGACGTTCGCCGAAGGCATCGACAACGCGCTGGCCGCCCTTCAACAGGACGCTGGCGGGCAGGATGAGGACGTTCGGGCACAGATGATCAACCGGTTCGCCCATGCCATCGGCGCCATTGTGTTATCCCGCGCCTGCCCTGACGACTCGCCATTGGCGGATGAAATCCTGGAGGTTTGCCGCAGGGCGTTGCTCGCTGACGAATCAGCCCTCAAGGCTTGATATTTTTCAGCTCATTGAGCAAGCCCAGCAATTGCTCCATTTTCTCCGCGCCAAACTGCGCCTCGATTTTCTGGTAGTTGCTTTCCATGCCCGCGCTCATGGAGACGAAGCACTGCTGGCCGCGTTCGGTCAGGTCGACAAACACACGGCGCTGATCCTGGCTGGACTTCTGCCGACGCACCAGGCCATCACGTTCCAGGCGGCTGAGCACGCCGGTCATGCTCGGCTTGAGAATGCACGCCTGCTGGGCCAGTTGATGGCTTTCGAGTTCACCCTGCTGGTGCAGTATGCGAATGACTCGCCACTGTTGTTCGGTCAGTTCGTGCTGGTTCAGCGCGGGTCGGAAAAAAGCCATTGCGGCTTCACGCGCTTGCAGCAGGGTAAGGGTCAGCGACGGACGGGGGTTGGCCATATCGGCACCAGTTGGAGGGGCGAGTCGGCAGCTTAGTGTCGCGGGCCAGCAGGTGCAAGCCTGTGAAAAGTGCAATCGGTTCCGTGTAAAAGCCATTCTGTCGCACCGCTGAGCTGGTCATGCTGATCCGTACAAGATCAACAAGACCAAGGCGCACTCCCCCATGCCTGGCTCAACGCAAACCCAATTGCCGCTGGCGGTACTCCCCCGGAGTGAGCTCTGCGTAGCGCTGGAAAAACCGACTGAAATAGGCCGGGTCCTTGAAGCCGAGCTGGTAGCAGATTTCATTGGCGGAGCTGCCCGTGAACATCAGCAGCCGCTTGGCCTCCTGCATGAGCCGCTCCAGGATCAGGCGCTTGGACGGCAGGTCGGCGATACGCCGGCACACATCGTTGAGCCGTGCCTCGGTCACCCCGATGCCTTGCGCATACCGCGACAACGGCCAGTGCTGCTGGTAGTGCGCTTCAATCAACTCGTTGAAACGGTGGAAAATCCTCAAGTCTTCATGCCGCGCCGGCGTGGCTTTGAGCGAGTGGGAGCACAGCCGCAACAGGCTGATCATGATCAAGCGCGTCAGGCTGTCCAGGGCCGCACTGTGCCCTGGACGCAGGGCCTCGACCTCTTCGCTGAGTGCCTCGAACAAAAAATCCAGGCGGCGGATTTCACTCGTGTAGTGCGGCCCCAACTGCGCCAGCGCCACACACGCGGCCGGCAGTTGCGCGCCCGCTGGCGCGAGGCTGGGGTCGGCATCAATCAGTTGCCAGACCAGTTGCTGACGCACCGTCAACACATGCCCGTCGCTGTCGGCCTCAGTCACAAAGGCGTGCGGCACGGTAGGCGGCGTGAGAAAGAACATCGGCCCCGACTCGACGTACTGCTGGTCATCCAGATAGACGCGCACCGTGCCGCTTTTCACGTAGTGCACCTGGAAGAACCGGTCGTGGCGGTGGACCGGCATATTGCGCCCGAAAAACCCCGCCAGGTTGGCCAGCCGGTCGTAATGGACCTGCGCGTCGCTGTAGCGCTGGTCGTACACCTGGCCAATGTTGATGTTCGGGATGGGTTGCCGATCGGTCATCGCACGCTACTCGTTTTTATTCTGATTGGCGGGGTGCTGCCACGCTCATCCTGCATCGATTCGGGCCGCACAACCACCGCATCGAGAGTGTGCCACGCTTGACGATAGTTAACATCTTAATTATAACTGTTAACACATTAACGAAATACAGGGCCCCATGGCTCTGCCAGGAGAACGCATGAGCCGCGCCTTGCATGACGTCGCGACGGGCACCCTTTTTGGGGTCGCGCTGAACTACCAGGGGTTGCTGAAACAGCACCTCGCCGAATTCGAACAACCGCCGTACCAGAAGCCTCCGGTCAAGCCGGTGCTGTTTATCAAGACGCCCAATACGCGCAACCAGCACGGCGCCAACGTTGTGCACCCAGGCCAGGGCGAACGCTTGCAACCCGGCCCGGCCTTGGGGGTGGTGATGGCCAAGAGTGTCAGCCGCGTCAGCCAGGCCGACGCGCTCGATTACGTCGCCGGATTCACCATCATCAATGAATTCAGCCTGCCGGAAGACAGCTACTACCGCCCCGCCGTCAAAGCCAAATGCCGGGATGGTTTCTGCGCCATCGGGCCAGAGTTGGTACCCACCGCCCAGGTCGCCGACCCGCACAGCCTGGCAATCACGCTGTACGTCAACGGCGAGATTCGCCAGCACAACACCACGGCCAACTTCGTGCGCAGCATTGCGTTGCTGATCGCCGAAATCAGCGAGTTCATGACCCTGCACGCCGGCGACGTGCTGATCACCGGCACACCGGAAGGTCGCGTCGATGTGCAGCCGGGTGACACCGTCGAAGTCGAAATCAGCGGTTTGGGCCGCCTCGTCAACCACGTCGTGGCCGAGTAAACAGGAGCTTCCATGAAACACGCCCGTATCCAGTTTGAAGGCCAGATCCACCTCGCCCACGTCGAAGACCACAACGCCGTGCGCCTGGCCGATGGTCGCCTGCTGGCCGAAGATCAAGTGCAATGGCTGCCACCGGCCACCGGCAGCATGTTTGCCCTGGGCTTGAACTACGCCGATCACGCCGCCGAGTTGGCGTTCAAGCCACCGACCGAGCCGCTGGCTTTCATCAAGTCGCCAGGCACCTACACCGGCCACAACCAGGTGACCTGGCGCCCGGACAACGTCGCCTACATGCACTACGAGTGCGAACTGGTGGCCGTCATCGGCAAACCGGCACGCAACGTCAAACGCGCAGACGCGCTGGACTACGTGGCGGGCTACACGGTGTGCAACGACTACGCGATCCGCGACTACCTGGAAAACTACTACCGCCCCAACCTGCGCGTGAAAAACCGCGACGCCACCACGCCGCTCGGTCCGTGGATCGTCGACGTGGCCGACGTGCCAGACCCGAGCAACCTGACCCTGCGCACCTGGATCAACGGTGAACTGCGCCAGGAAGGCAGCACCAAGGACATGATTTTCGACATCCCTTACCTGATCGAATACCTGTCCAGCTTCATGACCTTGCAGCCCGGCGACATGATCGCCACCGGCACGCCGGAAGGCCTGGCAGACGTGGTGCCCGGTGATGAAGTGGTGGTGGAAGTCGAAGGCGTCGGCCGCCTGGTCAATCGAATTGTCAGCGAAGCGGCGTTCTTCAGCGCCCGTAAAGAGGCTTGAGCAGCATGATCAAACACTGGATCAACGGCCGTGAGGTCGAAAGCAAAGACGTGTTCGTCAACTACAACCCGGCCACCGGCGACGCCATCGGTGAAGTCGCCAGCGGCGGCGCCGAAGAAGTGGCCCAGGCCGTAGCCGCCGCCAAGGAAGCCTTTCCGAAGTGGGCAGGCACGCCGGCCAAAGAACGTGCGCGCCTGATGCGCAAGCTGGGTGAACTGATCGAACAGAACGTGCCGCACCTGGCCGAGCTGGAAACCCTCGACACCGGCCTGCCAATCCACCAGACCAAAAACGTGTTGATCCCCCGCGCTTCGCACAACTTCGATTTCTTCGCCGAAGTCTGCACGCGCATGGACGGCCACAGCTACCCGGTCGACGACCAGATGCTCAACTACACCCTGTACCAACCGGTGGGTGTCTGCGCGCTGGTGTCGCCGTGGAATGTGCCGTTCATGACGGCCACCTGGAAGACCGCGCCATGCCTGGCGCTGGGCAATACCGCCGTGCTGAAAATGTCCGAACTGTCGCCATTGACCGCCAACGAACTGGGGCGCCTGGCTGTGGAAGCCGGCATTCCCAACGGCGTGCTGAACGTGATCCAGGGCTACGGCGCCACGGCCGGTGATGCGTTGGTGCGTCACCCGGATGTGCGTGCGATTTCCTTCACCGGCGGCACCGCCACCGGCAAGAAGATCATGCAGACCGCCGGCCTGAAAAAGTACTCCATGGAACTGGGCGGCAAGTCGCCGGTGCTGATCTTTGAAGACGCCGACCTGGAACGCGCACTCGACGCGGCACTGTTCACGATCTTCTCGCTCAATGGCGAACGCTGCACCGCCGGCAGCCGGATCTTTATCCAGGAAAGCGTGTACCCGCAGTTCGTCGCCGAGTTTGCCGCCCGCGCCAAACGCTTGATCGTCGGCGACCCGCAAGACCCGAAAACCCAAGTCGGCTCGATGATCACCCAAGCCCACTACGACAAGGTCACCGGCTACATCAAGATCGGCCTTGAAGAAGGCGCCACCCTCCTCGCCGGCGGCCTGGAACGCCCGGCCAACTTGCCGGCGCACTTGAGCAAAGGCCAGTTTATCCAGCCGACGGTGTTCGCTGACGTAAACAACAGCATGCGCATTGCCCAGGAAGAAATCTTCGGCCCGGTGGTGTGCCTGATTCCCTTCAAGGACGAAGCCGAAGCCCTCAAGCTGGCCAACGAAACCGAGTATGGCCTGGCGTCGTATATCTGGACCCAGGACATCGGCAAGGCGCATCGTCTGGCGTATGGCATCGAAGCCGGCATGGTGTTCATCAACAGCCAGAACGTACGCGACCTGCGCCAGCCGTTCGGTGGCGTGAAAGGCTCCGGCACCGGCCGTGAAGGCGGCCAATACAGCTTCGAGGTGTTCGCCGAGATCAAGAACGTGTGCATCTCGATGGGCAGCCATCACATTCCACGCTGGGGCGTCTGATTTAGACCGGCGAGGGAGCTTGCTCCCTCATCACCCGAAGCCCCCAAGACAAGAATAATTATTCAGGAGAATCATCATGGGCGAAGTCGTCCTGGCTGCGAAAATCTGCCACGTACCCTCGATGTATTTGTCGGAGCTGCCCGGCAAGCACCACGGCTGCCGTGAAGCGGCGATTGCCGGCCACAAGGAAATCGGGCGCCGCGCCCGCGAACTGGGCGCCGATACCGCCGTGGTGTTCGATGTGCACTGGCTGGTCAATAGCGCCTATCACGTCAACAGCGGCGAGCACTTCAAGGGCACCTACACCAGCAACGAGCTGCCGCACTTCATCAAAAACATGGACTACGAATACCCAGGCTGCCCGGAGCTGGGCGAACTGATCGCCGCCGAAGCCAACGCCGCCGACGTGCGCACCCTGGCCCACAACATCCCCAGCCTGGAGCTGGAATACGGCACGCTGGTGCCGATGCGCTACATGCACATGGGCGTGCCTGAAGATCAGAAACTCAATGTCGTGTCGATCGCCGCCTGGTGCGCCTGGCATCGCCTGCAAGACAGCTTCACCTTTGGCGCCGCCGTGCGCCGGGCCATCGAAAAGAGCGACCGCAAAGTCGTGGTGCTGGCCTCGGGTTCGCTGTCGCACCGGTTCTCCGACGACCGCAATGCCGAAGCCAATATCCATAACTGGACGCGGGAATTCGACAAACAGGTCGACCTGCATGTGGTGGAACTCTGGCGCCAGGGCCGCTGGAAAGAGTTCTGCGCCATGCTGCCGGACTATGCCGAACACTGCTTTGGCGAAGGCAAGATGCACGACACCGCAATGCTCCTCGGGCTGCTTGGCGGGCCGGATTATGACAAGCCTGCCGAGATCATCACCGCGCCGTTTGGCAGCTCGGGCACCGGGCAGATCAACGCTGTTTTCCCTGTTTGACCGTATGGCCGCACGGTGTCGCCGTGTGGCCTGAAGGAGCCATTCATGCCCCATTTCATCGCTGAATACACCGACAACATCGAACAGCAGGCGGACTTGCCCGGCCTGTTTGAAAAAGTCCACGCCACCCTGGGCGACAGCGGCGTATTCCCGCTGGGCGGCATCCGCAGCCGTGGCGTGCGTCTGGACACCTGGCGCATGGCCGATGGCAAGCACGACTACGCCTTCGTGCACATGACTCTCAAGGTCGGCCACGGTCGCGACCTGGCAACCCGGCAGAAGGTCGCCGAACAGCTCTTCGAGGTGATCACCGGGCACTTTGCCGCGCTTCAGGCCCAACGCCTGCTGGCCTTGTCGTTTGAAATGATCGAACTGCACGAGCAGCTCAACTTCAAGCAGAACAACGTGCACGCCTTCCTCAAGGCGCAGGTGGGCTAGCACGCCCCGCCTGCTCACGCCATCGGCCTTCTCAGACAAAAAGTATAAAACCATGAGCACAGCCAATACCGCCGACAGCCTCGGCAGCGTCGCCCGCGACCGCACCCACGGCACCATCACCTGGCGGCTGATGCCGCTGTTGCTGATCTGCTACCTCTTCGCCCACCTCGACCGCATCAATATCGGCTTTGCCAAGATGCAAATGAGCGCCGACCTGAATTTCAGCGACACGGTCTACGGCTTCGGCGCCGGTCTGTTTTTCGTCGCCTACGCGCTGTTCGGCGTGCCGAGCAACATGGCCTTGGACCGTGTCGGCCCGAGGCGCTGGATCGCCACACTGATGGTGGTGTGGGGCGCATTGTCGACCTGCATGTTCATGGTCGACAGCGCCACGGGCTTCTATGTGCTGCGCTTCTTGCTCGGGGTGGCCGAGGCGGGTTTCTTCCCTGGCATTCTGGTGTTCTTGAACCGCTGGTATCCCGCCGGTCGACGTGCGCAAGTCACCGCGCTGTTTGCGATTGCCGTGCCCATGGCCGGGGTGATTGGCGGGCCGCTGTCGGGCGGCATCCTTGAGCATTTTCATGACCTGGGCGGCGTGCGCGGCTGGCAGTGGATGTTTGTCATCGAGGGCGCGCCGGTCATCCTGCTCGGGCTGGTGGTACTCAAGTGCCTGCCGGACAGTTTCGAAACCGTCACCTGGCTGACGCCTGGGCAAAAACAACAATTGCGCGAGCAACTGCACACCGAGGAACAGCGCAAATCCATCACCTCGTTTTCCGCGATTCTGCGCAACCCGCAAGTGTGGCTGCTGGTGGCGGTGTATTTCGCGGTGATGTTGGCGGTCAACACCCTGGCGTTCTGGATGCCGACGCTGATCCACGGCGCCGGCGTCGGCAGCGACGGCAAGGTCGGGCTGCTCAGCGCGGTGCCCTACCTGGCGGGCTGCTTTTTCATGATCGGTTGCGGGCGTTCGTCGGATCGCCAGCGTGAACGCCGCTGGCACCTGTGCGTGCCCTTGCTGATGGCGGCCGCCGGCATTGCCATCGCCGGGCTCGCCCCCGCCAATCCGGTCCTGGTGCTGGGCGGCCTGATCCTCGCCGGCATGGGCGCCAGCGCGGCGTTGCCGATGTTCTGGCAGTTGCCGCCGGCGTTCCTGTCCAACACCACCCAGGCCGCCGGCATTGCCTTGATCAGCTCCTTCGGCAGCATCGCGTCCTTTTTCGCGCCCTACCTGATCGGCTGGATGCGCGACACCACCCACAGCGCCAGCCTGGCCCTTTACGCCCTGGCGCTGCTGATTGCACTCGGTGGTTTGCTGGTGCTGCGCACCCAGGCCGCCATCGTCAACCCTCACTGAGAGACCCTTGTCATGCTTGATCAACAGCTTATCCAGCTAGCCGCCGCCCGCCTCGACCAGGCCGAACGGACACGGGAGCAGGTGCGCCAGTTTTCCCTGGAGCACCCGGCGATTACCCTCGAAGACGCCTACGCGATCCAGCGCGCCTGGGTCGCCCAGAAGATCAAGGACGGGCGCAAGCTGGTCGGCCACAAGATCGGCCTGACTTCCCGCGCCATGCAGGTGTCATCCAACATCACCGAGCCGGATTACGGCGCGCTACTCGATGACATGTTCTTCGATGAGGGCACCGATATTCCCTTCGAGCGTTTTATCGTGCCGCGGGTCGAAGTGGAATTGGCGTTCATCCTGGGCAAACCGCTCAAAGGGCCGAACGTGACGGTGTTTGATGTACTGGACGCCACCGAGTGGGTGATCCCGGCGCTGGAAATCATCGACGCCCGCATCCAGCAGATCGACCCGCATACCAATGCCACGCGCAAGGTGTTCGACACCATCTCCGACAACGCCGCCAACGCTGGCGTGGTCATGGGCGGACGCGCCGTGCGCCCCACCGAAATCGACCTGCGCAAAGTGCCCGCAGTGCTCTACCGCAATGGCGTGATCGAAGAGTCCGGCGTGTCGGCCGCTGTGCTCAATCACCCCGCCAAAGGCGTGGCCTGGCTCGCCAATAAACTCGCCGCCTATGACGTGACCCTGCAACCTGGGCAAATCATCCTCGGCGGCTCCTTCACCCGGCCGGTGGCGGCCAACCCTGGCGATACCTTCCATGTCGACTACGACATGCTGGGCTCGATCGCCTGCCGTTTCGTTTAACCGGAGATTGCTCGATGGATATGCCTATCAACACCTTCAAGCAACGCCTGCACAGCGGCGAACCGCAGATTGGCCTGTGGCTGGGATTGTCCGATGCCTACTGCGCGGAACTGGCCGCCAACGCCGGCTTCGACTGGCTGTTGATCGACGGCGAACACGCCCCCAACGACCTGCGCGGCATGCTCGGTCAGCTCCAGGCCGTGGCACCCTACCCCAGCCATCCGGTGATTCGCCCGGTCATCGGCGACACCGCGCTGATCAAGCAAGTGCTCGACATCGGCGTACAGACGTTGCTGGTGCCGATGGTGGAAAGTGCCACGCAGGCCCGGGAACTGGTCAAAGCGATCCACTACCCGCCCAACGGCGTGCGCGGCGTCGGCAGCGCTCTGGCCAGGGCTTCACGCTGGAACAGCATCGCCGGTTACCTCGAAAAAGCCGACGAGCAGATGTGCCTGCTGGTGCAGATCGAAAGCCGCGAAGGCCTGGCCAACCTGGATGCGATTGCGGCGGTAGAGGGCGTGGATGGGGTGTTTATTGGCCCTGCTGACCTCAGCGCCTCAATGGGTTATCGCGGCAACCCCGGTCACCCTGAAGTGCAGGCGGCGATTGAAGATGCCATCGCGCGCATCCGCCAAGCGGGGAAAGCCGCCGGTATTCTCAGCGCCGATCAGGCATTGGCCCGGCATTACATCGAACTGGGTGCGGCGTTCGTGGCGGTGGGCGTGGACACCACGGTGCTGATGCGTGGGCTGCAAAGCCTGGCGGCGGCGTTCAAAGATGCACCGGCGCCCGCAAGCACCGCCGGTGCTATCTATTGACGATGCGAAGGTCACCGAGGCCTTAGAGCCGAATATCAGTCCAAATGTGGGAGGGGCTTGCCCCCTCCCACATAGGGAGATCGGTTATCAGCGCTTCAGGGTTTTGAGCTCATTGAGCAACGTCAGCAGCGTCTGCAACTTCTCCTCGCCGAACCCGGCCTGCAAACGCTGATAATTGGCCTCCATACATTGGCTCATCGAAGCGAAACAGGCCTGCCCCTTCTCGGCCAACCGCACCAGCACCCGCCGCTGATCCTGCTGCGCTTTGCGCCGCTCAACCATCCCTGCCGCCTCCATGCGCACCAGCACACCCGTCATGCTTGGTTTGAGGATGCACGCCAGCTCTGCCAGGCGATTGATCTCCAGCTCATCGTGCTGGCTCAGGATGCGAATGACCCGCCATTGCTGCTCGGTCAACCCGTGCTGGTTAAGGGACGGACGAAAAAAACCCATGGCGGCTTCACGCGCATGGAGCAAAGTAAGGGTCAAGGATTGGCGCGGTTTGGGCATGGGCACTGGCGTCGCAATTAGTTAACAGATTAACAACATTCTAGCATTGGCCATCAGTCGCCGTGTGCAGCTTTACCGCCGTGCGGGATCCATGGGTGACATTGGCAGCCACGGTCAAGACCGGCGGCACACAGAATCAAGACACCTACCGCTCGGAAGGCAGTTAATACACCCCAACAGGCACAGAGCTGTTTATCGGCTCTGCAGTGAGTTTCCCTTCACTTTTCCAGGCTGCGCCATGATCAATATCGAAACGCCGACCTACTACTCGGCAACCAAGAAATACAACCTCAGCTTCCCGACCCTTGAACAGGACGTGGAAGCCGACGTGGTAGTGATTGGTGGCGGTTTCTCCGGCATCAACACCGCCCTGGAACTTGCTGAAAAAGGCATCACCAACATTGTGGTGCTCGAAGCGCGCTACCTGGGCTTTGGCGGCACGGGCCGCAACGGCGGGCAGATCATGGCGGGGATCGGCCATGACCTGGAAAAGATCAAGCAACAAGTGGGCGACGAAGGCCTGCGCCAGATCTTTGAAATCAGCGAGCTGGGCGCCGGCATCATCAAGGACCGCATCGCCAAATACGCGATCGACGCCGACTTCTGCCACGGCTACGGCTACATGGGCTTCAACGCCCGCCAGGAAAAAACCCTGCGCGCCTGGGAGAAAGACTTCAAGTCGATCAATACCCAGGATGAAATCCGCTTTCTGGGCGGCTCCGAGGTCAAGCAGATCATAGGTTCCGACGCCTATACCAGTGCGTTGCTGCACATGGGCGGCGGGCATGTGCACTCGCTCAACCTGCTGCTGGGCGAAGCCAAGGCGCTGGCCGGCCATGGCGTGCGCATCTATGAGCACAGCCCGGCGCTGGAAGTGAGTTATGGCGAGCGCATCACCGTGCGCACCGGGCGCGGCTCGGTCAAGGCGTCCAAATTGCTGTGGGCCTGTGACAGTTTCCTCAACAAACTCGAACCCGAGCTGCACAAGACCACCGTCAACACCTACGCCTTCCAGTTGATGACCGAACCGCTGTCGGACGAGATGATCCAGCGCATCAGCCCGATACGCGGCGCCTACAGCGACATTCGCCCGGTGATCGACTACTACCGCGTCACCAACGAAAACCGCCTGCTGTTCGGCGCCGCCACGCCGTTTGTCGAGCACATCCCGCTGGACCTCAAGGCCTGGAACCGTAACCTGATGCTGAAGATTTTCCCGTACCTCAAGGACGTGAAGATCGACCTGGCCTGGGGCGGCCCGATGGCGACCGGAGCCAACCTGTTTCCGCAGATCGGCACCCTCAGCGGCCGCCCGAATGCCTTTTACGTGCAGGGTTACGCCGGCTTTGGCGTCACGCCCAGCCACATCATCTGCAAGGTCCTGGCCGAAGGCATGAGCGAAGGCTCATCGCGCTACGACCTCATCAGTTCGGTCAAGCATGCGCAGATCCTCGGCAAGGACCATATCCGCCCACTGCTGCTGACCGCCGGCAAAAGCCTTCATCAACTGTCGGGTTACTTCAACGGTCGTCGTTGATGCCCACCGTTTCATTCTCAGGAGAACTGCCATGCCCATTACCACGCTCAAGAAAGACATCCAATTATCCGACCTCGATGCCTGGGGCACTGTTGCCGACCTCGGTTCCGAAATCCTTGAAGGCGAAGTCAACGCCTTCGGCAAAATGACCTTTGGCGCACCGACCGACCCGGTCAGCAGTGCCTATTTCGGCACCACCCAAGGCAAGTTCCGCATGGTCTACCCATTCGCGGAACAGGCCACCGTGGTCACCGGCGAAGTGGTGTTGACCGATGAAGGCACCGGCCAGAGCACCCGCTACAAGGCCGGCGACAGCTGGTTCGTGACCAAGGGCACGGCGGTGCTGTGGGAGGTTGTGAGCGAGAGTTTTGTGAAGCATTATTTCGCAGTTGTCTGATGGTTCTGGCTGCCGGCTTCGGTCGGCAGCGTTTTCTCCGGCGCAGGTGACCGACCATGCACGCCATCCCCGCTCAGGAAGTCGCCGGCCATTGCCTGCAGGCGTTCACCCAGCTCGTGCCCGCCAGCCAGGCGGCGTTCTATTGTGTCGACCGTCAGCTCCAAGCCCGCGACTTCCGGCTGCACGGCATGAGTGGCGAGATGCACCGCGACTACCTGGACAACTACCGACAGTTCGACCCGTTGCAACCGCGCAATTGCCTGTCCACCGGGCTGGCCGTGGTCCCGCTGGGTCTGGCCATGGCCCGGCAACCCCTGCGTGACAGCCGCCGCTATCGGGACTTTCTGGCGCGTTACGGAGTGGTCGACGTGGTGGAAATTGTCGCCCATCGCGCCGACCAGCCTCAGGCCGCCATCTCGTTACTGCGCACCGCCGCACAAGGCGCCTTTACCCCCGACCAATTGGCGCAACTCAATGCCTTGCAGGCCTTGCTGCAAATGGCGGTGGCCAACATGCAGCCCTGTGACGATGCATTGGCTGCCTTCACCCCCAAAGAACGCCAGATCGCGTGGTTGTTGCGGCAAGGCGCAAGCAACAAGCAACTGGCGCTGGAGCTGGACATCGGCCTGCCCACCATCAAGACCCACCTGATCCATCTGTTCCGCAAGGCGGGCGTGAGCAACCGCACCGAACTGGTGACGGCACTGTTTCTGTAGCGGGCTCAACCATTCGGTTGATAGGCGGGCGCGCGGCTCCAGCCCATGCTCCGGGTTGTCCATCCAACCCACCGGAGCCATGCTATGACCACCCCATCCGACTGGATCACCGTAGGCGCGCTCGCCGACGGTTTCGCGCCTGACGCGTTCATCCTGCCCAACCTCGCCGACCTCAACGGCAAGACCTTCACCCTGCACTTCGCCAATGGCTGGCAGATCGAGCACCGCTTCGAGACCGAAGCGCTGCACTGGCATGCCGCCGATGGACATTCCAGCGGTTCGGCGGCCTACCGCGCCACGTCGGTGCGGCCGGGGCTGTACCTGGTCGACTTCATCAAGCACGAAGCCGGCCAGGCGTGGTCGATCAGCCTGGTGCTGGACACCGCCACAGCGTCGTTCACCGCCGTGATCGGCCGCATGCCGCGCCGCGAGCAGACTGAAGAAGGCCTCTACAGCCGCGCCCTGGCCGGCAAGGCATTGACCTCGGTTGAGGTGGACTTCCTGCACGGCAGCCTGGATCAACCCTGGCAGCCCGGGATGTGCCCTCACGCGCCAACCCAGGAACTGACCGGTTTGCGCAATCTGTATCGCTACAGCCCCAGCGAAGTGTACGAGCACATCTACTTGAACGATCAGTTCTACGCCTGGCAATGCATCAAGGGCGTTGAGCAAGGCCTGTGCGATACCGACCGCTGCCACTACTACAAAATCGCCGAGGAGCTGTACCTGTTTGTCTGGCGCGAAAAAATCATCCCGACCCTGGGCCTGGTCTTGATCGACCTGCAACAGCACCGCAGCGACGGCAAGATCTTCGGTTATGCCGATGCGTCCTTCGCTGAGCTGTCGAACTTTCCGGTCAGTTCCTATTGCCAGGTGCTCAACCGCACGGAGTATCCCGATGCCTGACCCACGCACCGTCGTCATCACCGGCGCAGGCACCGGCATCGGCGCCGCCTGCGCCCGGTTGTACGCCGCCGAGGGGGCCAACCTGGTCCTGATCGGCCGGCGCCGCGAGCCGTTGGAACAGGTGGCCGGGGAAACCGGTGGCCTGGTCCTGGTCGGCGATGCGGCCTGCCCCGATACCTGGGAAGGGTTTATCGCGCACATTCGCACGCGCTATGGCCGACTCGACGTGCTGCTGGCGTGTGCCGGTGGGCACGGCGTCGGCAGCGCCAGTCAAACCAGCCCGTCCACCTGGGAAGCCGCCTTGCGCAGCAACCTGGACAGCGCGTTCTACAGCGCCCGCGCCTGCCTGCCGCTGCTGATCGAAAACGCCGGCAATATCGTGCTGCTCGGCTCCATCGCCGCCCTGGCCGCCGGGCCTGAAGTCTGCGGCTACACCACCGCCAAGCATGCGCTGCTCGGGCTTAACCGCTCGTTGGCACGGGACTATGGGCCGCGTGGAGTCAGGGTGAACGCAGTGTGCCCAGGCTGGGTGACCACGCCGATGGCCGATCAGGAGATGCAGCCGTTGATGGACTTTTACGGTGACACCTTGCCGCAAGCCTATGCCCGCGTCTGCGCCGACGTGCCGTTGCGCCGCCCCGCCAGCGCTGACGAAATCGCCAAGGTGTGCCGCTTCCTCGCCAGCCCCGATGCCTCGATCATCACCGGCGCAAGCGTGGTCGCGGACGGCGGTTCGAGCATCGTCGACGTACCGACGCTGGCCTATGCCCATCTGGAGACCGCCCATGGCTGAAGACTTGAATTTCAGCGGCAAAACCGTGCTGGTCACCGGCGGCGCCCAAGGCATCGGCCAGGCTATCGTCGAGGCATTCGCATGGCGCGGCGCGCGCGTGATGATCGCCGACCTGCGCCTGGCGCAAGCCCAGGCACTGGCCGAAGACTTGTGCGTGCGGGGCTGCCGGGTCGAAGCCATGGCACTTGATCTGGCGAATACCACCGCCGTGTTCGACGCCGTCAAGGCCATAGACCAGGACTGGGGCCGCCTGGATATCCTGGTGCACAACGCCGGCTACTTCCCCTTGACCCCCTTCGCCCAGATCACCCCCGCCGTGCTGGAACGCACACTTGCGGTCAACCTCTCGGCGCTGTTCTGGCTGACCCAGGCCGCCTTGCCGATGTTCCAGCGTCAAGGCGGCGGCTGCGTGCTGGTCACCTCATCGGTCACCGGGCCGCGGGTGGCCTATCCGGGCCTCAGTCACTACGCGGCGTCAAAGGCCGGGGTCAACGGGTTTATCCGCAGCGCGGCGCTGGAACTGGCCGGCGATGGGGTACGAGTCAACGGCGTGGAACCTGGGATGATTGCCACACCGGCCATGGGCAACCTGGGCGATGGCCAAGTCAACGCCGACATCGCCAGCCGCGTGCCACTCGGAAGTCTCGGCGCGCCGGAGGATATTGCCGGGGCAATGCTGTTCCTGGCATCCGACCTGGCGGCTTACATCACCGGGCAGACTATTGTGGTAGATGGCGGGTCGACGTTGCCTGAGGTGAAATAACCGCTGCCGGAGCAACTACGGGAGGGGGCTTGCTCCCTCCTACATTTTGATCAGGGTGTGTTCGTGGAATAACGCCCGGCCCTTTCCAGCATTGACAGTGAATCACCGAACACCCGCGACAACGCCGCCAACCGCTTTACGTAACCCTGTGGCGTCGAATAGATCAACTCCACATGCAAGCTGTCGACGATGCCCAGGTAGGCATCGCAAAACACCTGCAGCGCCTCGGGCTCTACCCTGCTGTACCGACCTCGTGCTGCACGCTGGAAGTCTTCACGGATGCAGCCCAGATACCCCTCGAATCCTGCGGTAATCACACCGCGAATCTGCGCTGGCGGAAAGTACGCCGTGCGCAGCAGAAAGCGCAGGTGCGCCGAGCCTTCATAGCGGCCAATCAAGCGCTCAAGGTGCAAGTGCCCTGGCATCCCCGTGCCCCCGGACTCGTCCTGGAAGCACCCCGCGATGTAGTGATGTTCGTGGTCCAGGGCAATCTGAAAGACCGTCTGAAACAGCGCATCCTTGCTCACAAAATGCGCGTACAGCGACGCCTTGCGCATGCCCGCACCGGTCGCGATGTCGTTCAGCGACGAGGCGTCGTATCCATGATCGGCAAAGTGGTCGACCGCCACCGCACAAATCTTACTGGCCGACAGGCTGAGCGCTTTCATTGATCGACCGATAACCTATGCTGCGCCGACCGCTTGTTGCAGGTGGGTCGACCGAAAGTCCTTGGGCGACAGCTCGAATTGCTTCTTGAACGAGCGGCTGAAGTGCGCCGAATCGGTGAAGCCCCACTTATAGGCAATCGAGGTGATCGACTCGCTCTTGAGGAATGGGTTGGTCAAGTCATCCGCGCTGCGCTTGAGCCGCGCCCGCTGGATGTAGCGGCAAACGCTGTCGTCCTGCTCTTCAAACAGGCGGTACAAGTGTCGCACCGAGATGTTCAGCCGATTGGCCAGGCCCACGGGGCTCAAGCCCGGTTGAGTCAAGGACTCATCGATGACTTTCTGCACATAGATGCGCAGGTTGCTGCCTTGCAATGAAGCGGCGCTGTCACCCTGGGTGTTATCCACGTCAAACGCCGAACCCAGTAACGACACAAACGCCGCCTGCAGTGCCTGGGCCTCTTCCATCGAATCCTGCCCCTGCAGCCCTTCCCGGCACAGTTGGTCCATCAGCACATGGAGCATCCGTCCACAGGCCTTGCTCGATGAGATCTTGCCGAAGGTTTTCGAGGCGTTGCCCAGTTGCTTGCAGACTTCGTTGCGCGAGAGGGACAGCGACGCGTGTTCGATCAGGCCAAACGGGCTGATCTCGATTGAGCCGGTGGAATCCATCAGCAGCATGTCACCTGGCGCCAACTGGATAACCTCGTCGTTCTGGGTGATCTGGCAATAGCCGCTGCGCTGGCTGACGAGGAAGCAATGCTGGTCGTTGTCGTGATCGGGGTTGGCCCGTACGCGCTTGATCAGGCCGGCATTGGTACGCAGGGAAGCCAGTGACAGGCAGCCCCGTGAGAGCGTCGAGACCTCGCCGATGAACAGCGAACGGTTGAAGGCCAGTTCAGTGTCGAAATGGCCGCAGGCCGCTCGCAAATCCTGAGTCCAGGTGTCCAATCCAGGGTGCGCAGATTGATAGGTGCTCATGGCAACTCCACAGTGGCTTCTTGTTTTTGTCGGCCAATAGTTAACATGTTATCTATATAGGCGCAACAACTACGTAATGCCGTGTGTAGAAGCAGTAATGATGCCAAGTAACCAAAAATCAGAACGCGCCCAGCGCCCGCTTCAATCCCGTCAGGACATCGAACAAAGCCTCTCGCTGCGCACCGCTCAAGGCGATATAGCGACGAAACGCGGGCATGCGGTTGACCACCTCGCTGCCTCCCATGTGTTCAAGCCGTACCTGCCACTGCTGAGCGTCCAGTTCGATGCGCAGGCGCTTGAAATCCAGCACCATCAACGCGTGATGCAGTGCCTGATCCTGCGTCAACGCAACTTCAAGCCTGGGCAGCAAAGTGGGCGCGCCCGCCCGTTGCCGAAACCCCAGCCCCGTGCGCCGAATCGACCCGCGGTGGTGCAGCTCAAAGCGTGCATTGCCCTGCTCTGAGGCGGGCACCTTGATCACGAATTCAGTCATGACCAGGTGCATCAGCAACTGCGATTCAGTGCGCTCGCCAACTGCCACTTGCAGGCCGCTATCACCCAGGCCGAACACCGCGCCTGTCGGTCCCGTCGAGGTGAAACCCGCCAGGCCAAGGTTGCGGCGCAGGTACTCAAGCGTGACGCCGGGGCGGTAGCCGGCCGGGGCGCGCTGGGCACTGAACAGCTCAGACAGCTTTTGCAGCATGCTCGATATACCCGTGGTGAGGGTTGCCAGGCTCATGGGAAAACTCCTTGGCCAGCACGTCTTCTACCGACGCCGGCTTGAATGGATTGACCTTCTGCACCACCAATGTCCAGAACAGCGCATAGGTCGCGGTGATCCCGAGCATCACGCCAAACGGCACATAGATGTCGGCGGGATTCATGCCCGGTGGGGTGATGAACCACATGCCCAGCAAGATGCCGACGCTGGACAAGATCTGCGGCAACGGGAAGAACGGCGAACGATAGGCCCGTGGCAGATCAGGACGACGAATGCGCAGGATCACCACCGACAGCGTCACCAGCAGGTAAGAGAAACTCCACGCACACACCGCCGCCAGCACCAGGTGCATGATGTTGTCGGTATTGCCGCCCAGCCACAGCGCATACAGGCACGGGATCAGCATCGCCACCAGGATGCACACCAGCGGTGTCTTGAAGCGCGGGTGCAGGTAGGTGAACACCTTGGGCAATGCACCGTCCACGGCCATGCCGTAGAGAATCCGCGGCACACCGGCCATCAGCGTGTTGATAGTGGCGGCACCGGCAAACAGAAAACCGATCCCCAGCCACAGCGGCCCGACCTGCCCCATGACCTGCTCGGCAAATCGGGGGATCGCCATCGGCGTGTCGAGCAGGTGCACGCCCGAGGCGGCGTCCAGCAACACGTTTTCGACTTGGCGCTTCATCGCCGCGCCATAGATGAACATGCAGGTGGCCACGCTCAGCAAGCCCAGGATCATCGCCTTGGGCATGACCTTGGCCGAGTTGCGCAAGTCCGGGGCCAGCGGCGTGACAAACTCACAGCCGACAAACATGAACATCGCCATGCCCACCAGCGACAGAATGGTGATCAGGTCAGTGCCCACCAGCGACACGCCGAACCAGCCATCCAGTTGCACCGCCGGTGCCGCAATCAGGCCCATCACGCCAAACACCATCAGCGTGGTCCACATGCCGAAGGTCAGGATGATCTCGGCCCGGCCAAAGGCGCTGACACCGAAGGCATTGAGGATGCCGAACACCACGACGAACCCGACGCCCAGCAACCAGGAACCGCCGGCCGATTCCGCGAGGGTATTGAGGTGCTCGAAGTTCACCAGGGCCATGACGCCGGACAGAATGGTCTCGGCGGTGCCGGCGAACACATGCACGATCAAGTAGGCCGACAAGGTGCCGGTGATCGCAAAGAAACGCCCCATGCCGCAATTGATGTAGTCGTAGACCGAACCGGTGGTCGGCAGGATCGAGGCGGCTTCGGCAAAGGTGGTCGCCTGGGCCAGCATCATCACCACCGCGATCAACATCGCCACCGCAAAGGCGCTGCCGCCGATCCCGAACCCCATGGTCGCGGTAAGAATCACCGGGCTGGCCATGATCAGGCCAATGGTGCTGGCCAGCGCGGTCGGAAAGCCGACGCTGCCTCGTTTCAAATGCTGTGTGAGCCGGTCATTGATCGACATGGTGCGGATCCTCGAAAGCGGATTTCTTAGTGGATGCATCGAGCCGTACAAGGAGCCGGCGATAACGCCCTCCCCAGCCAGTCCCTGATCGAAACGGCATCGAGCCAAATCACTGTGCGCCCAGGACATACCGAGCGTCTTGCCCATGTCTGCCGCCGCTTTTGTTGCTGCCTGCCAACGCATGCGGGCTGGGCTGCCTCAAGGCGACGCTGCTGGAAAGCCTCACGGTCGTGCCCGCTTTCTAATGTTTGTGCTGATGCAACATCGTCTGAATCTGATGGGTCGCCTGGCGGGTGTTTTCCGCCAGCTTGCGTACCTCATCGGCCACCACTGAAAACCCACGGCCGACCTCACCCGCCCGTGCCGCTTCAATAGCAGCGTTCAAGGCCAACAGGTTGGTCTGGTCGGCGATGCCCTTGATCACACTCACCACGGTGGCGATCTGGCCGTAGGTTGCCTGATTGTGCTCCAGCAACTGCTGATGGGTGGTCTTGGCCGACTGTTCATCACTGATGTCGCGCACCGCGCCGATTACCCGCGTCAACTGCCGCTGGGCATCACGCACTGCCCGCCCGCGCTCGCGACACCAGATGTAGCCACGGCTCTTGTGGCGCATCCGGTATTCGAATACATACTCGCCGCTGCCATGGGACGCGAGGATTTCCCGGTCGAAGATCGCCATGATCTTGGGTAAATCATCGGGATGGGTGACGCTCACCTGAGCATCCCAACCATCGGGCAGCTCATGGGGAGCATAGCCCAGCAGCAGGCGAAACTGATTGAAAATCCGCATCTGGCTGCCGGGGTTCTGCACGTCGCCGTTGACCACGGTGATGTCCCAGCAGCCTTCAGTCATGGTGGAGAGCAGCAGCTCCCAGATCTGCGTTTCCTGTTGATGCTGATCGCAAAGCTGCCGGTATTGGTGCACCTCAGCGTCCAGTGCCCCCTCACGCTGGCGGGCCTGCTCCAGTTGTTGTCGAAGGGTTTGAAGCGCCTGTTCGCTGATTGCCTGCTGGGTAGCCTGGTCCCTGGCGGCGGCCTCGGCGAGAAGCCGTTGGTGATCTGCCTGTGCAAGCTGTTGAGCGAGCTGTTGCCTGAGAGACTCCGCGAGGTCCTGCATCGGCTTTTTTTTCTTGAAGAACATCGGTCTGTCCTTTGCGCATCGAGTCTAAACCCTGGATCTGATCGCAAACCGACAGTGATTGCTTGTACGAGCCTGCAAGGGACTTGCGCCTGGCTGCCACACACGATGTGGGAGGGGCTTGCCCCCTCCCACATTTGACCGGCTGTGTCTGCAGGACCGGTGAACTGCTCACCCGCTCATCAGCACTGGCTGATCAACTGCTTGAGCACCGTCTTGAAGGTTTCGATCTGGTCCTGGCTGAACTCGGCAAACACCTTCTCCTGCTGCTCCCGCGCAATCGCCCACAGGTCTTCGGTCTGCTCGACGCCGGCAGCGGTGAGGCGTACGCCGTGTTCATCGTCGTCCACCAGGCCCTTGCGCTTGAGGTTCGCCACCGCATCTTCAATTTCCCGCACTGGCATCGCCACTTCCCGCAACAGCTCGCTGGGGCTTAGCCGGGCATCATTCTCCAGCACCATCAGCATCCGCGCCTCGTTGGTGCGCAGGCCGGTGGACAGTTGCCGGGGCTGGTAGCTGGATTGGTAGGCGCGTACCGCCTGGGTCATCAGGTAGTACAGGTTGTGGCGCAGTCGCCCTTGGAAATGGCTGCTCGGCGGTTGGCTTTCATCACGTTTGGTCATGCGCGTATGGGGCAGGACCATGGAGTACGCGCCCTGATGGTAGAGCAGCGGCGCGCGGCCGAAATCGTCGAAGGCCACCACCTTGCCGATCATGATCCAGTGGTCGCCGCCATCCACTTGCTGGTAGTTCTCGCAGTGAAACCGCGCCGAACAATCGGCGAACACCGGTGCACCGCCCGCCCCGGGTTCGTACGCGATCTCGGCGAAACGGTCGTCCCTGGGCCGCGCAAAATTGTTCGACAGGTCAATCTGGTCTGCCGCCAGCACGTTGACCGCAAAATGGCTGGCCTGCTCGAACACCTCATGGCTGTTGGAGCGTTTGTCGAGGCTCCACAGCACCAGCGGCGGGTCGAGAGACACCGAGTTGAAACTGTTGGCGGTAACACCCACCTGGCGCCCGGTAGAGTCGGCGGCGGTGACCACGGTGACGCCCGTGGCGAAGTTGCCCAGGGCGCGGCGAAAGGCCCGTGGGTCGAAGGTCGATTCAGACATGCAAGACTCCCGGGCTGCGTCAGGCGCAGCCCTGATTGTTGTTTTCAAAAGCACCTTCAGATCATGCTTGGATCGGGCTCCAGGCCCATCAGCTCGCGGCCGAGGATCTGCGCGCAGACGTCGTAGTCGGTGTAGGCATGGGCGCCGGTCATGTGCGAATCGCGGAACAGGCGCTGCATCTCGTTGTGTTCGAACCAGGCATTGCCGCCGGCGGCTTCGAACAGGCGATCCACCGCCTGGATGCACATCTTGGTGGCATACGCCTGGTTGGTGCGCCAGAACGCCAGGGTTTCGCGATCGGGGTAGCGCTGCTGTTCACTGTGCTCGGCATGTTCGGCCCAGGTCTTTTCCAGAAACGCCCGCGCAGCGCCGACCTGGTGCGTCGACTCGGCCAGCCGCATTAACGCCGGAGTCGCCGCACCGACCGCAGCGCCGGTGTAGGCACGCACCCGCGTCCTGGTCTTTTCGCGGAACACCTCCAGCATCCGCTCGGCGACGCCCAGGCTCACCGTGGAAAAACCGCTGGCGAAATACGGACGGTAAGGCGAGTAAAACACCTTGCTGTCCGGGTACAAGCCGAAGCCTGCGGACTTGCCCTCCATCATGTCCTTGGCCTTCTGGATGCGGTGCTCCGGTACGAAGGCCTTGTCGATGATCAAGGTCTTGGTGCCGCTGCCTTTCATGCCCGCCGCAAACCAGTCGTCGCGGATCTGATAGTCGCTGCGCGGCAGTACCGCAAAGCAGTAATCCTGAGTGCCCTCGGCAGTGGGCCGACGGAACCCGACAATCGCCCATTCCGCGTGGTCGCAGCCGCTGCTCCAGCCCATCTCACCGCTGAACAACACACCGCCCTCGACCGCCTCGGTGCGACCGAACGGCGCGATACTGCTGCTGGCCGTGGCATTCGGGTCGTCGCCCCAGACTTCCTGCTGCAACCGGGCCGAAAACAGGGCCAATTGATGACTGTGGGTACACAGCAAGCTCATGGCCCAAGCCGTGCTGGCGCAGGCACCGGCGAGCAACGCAATACAGTCGGCAAACTGTGGCAGCGACAACTCCATGCCACCGAACGCCTTGGGCTGGAATGCACGGTGCAGGCCGATGCCTTTGAGCAGCGCAATGTTCTCGGCAGGCACCTTGCGGTCCTGCTCGGCCTGGAAGGCATTGGCGGCGATGGTCGGCAATACGGACTTGAGGTCTTCGAGGAGCGGGTTTGGCTTTTTCATGGATGGCCCTGCTTATTATTGGATGTCCGGGCAACCCCATGAAGCGAGGCGTGGCGCCGGATGCAGGGCCAGTATGGAGCGCGGCTTGCCGGCCGAACATGCACCTTCCAGAGTCAAGATTGTACTTTTCACAGGGCTGGCAGCCACAGACATAGCGCTCGGCAGGCACAGTCAAGCCGGGCACTCCCGTGAGGATTAACCTCGGGGCTTTCTTTGTTCGCGATCAGGAAAACCCCATGAGCGATATTTCACTGCTGCCTCAGGTCGACGCCTTCCTCGCTCGACACCACGCGCTGTTTATCGACGGTGGCTCTGTGCAAAGCCACTCCAGCCGCACGCTGGACGTGATCAACCCGGCCACCGGCCAAGTCATCGCCCAGGTCGCCGACGCCGACCCGGCCGATGTCGATGCGGCTGTAGATTCGGCCCGGCGTGGCTTCAAGCAGTGGTCCCAGGTGGCACCGGCCGTGCGCGGCAATGTGCTGCTCAAACTGGCCGACCTGCTGGAGCAACACCGCGAAGAACTGGCGCAGATCGAAACCTGCCAATCGGGCAAGATCATCCAGATTTCCCGCGCATTCGAAGTCGATCAGGCCGCGCATTTTTTGCGTTACTACGCCGGCTGGGCCACCAAGATCAGCGGCCAGACCATCACCCCGTCGCTGCCCTCCTTCGCTGGTGAACGCTACACCGCATTCACCCTGCGTGAGCCGGTCGGGGTGGTGGTCGGCATCGTGCCGTGGAATTTTTCGACCATGATCGCCATCTGGAAGCTCGCCTCGGCGCTTGTGACCGGTTGCAGCATCATCATCAAGCCCAGCGAGTTCACGCCGCTGACCATCCTGCGCATTGCCGAACTGGCGATTGACGCCGGCCTGCCTGCCGGTGTGCTGAACGTACTGACCGGTGGCGGCCTGGTGGGCAAAGCCCTGATCGAACACCCTGACACCAACAAAGTGTCATTCACCGGCTCCGTACCGACCGGAATCGCCGTGGGCCAGAGCGCCATGGGCGCCGGACTGACGCGCACCACCCTGGAACTGGGCGGAAAAAACTCGGCCGGGTTCCTGCGCGATGTGGATCTGGACAAGGCCGTCAACGGCATCATCGAGGCGGGTTTCCTGCATTCCGGGCAGATCTGCGCCGCCGCCGAGCGCTTCTTTGTGCATCGCTCGCAGATCGAAGCCGTCATGGGCACGCTGGCCCAACGCCTAAGCAGCCTGAACATCGGTTCGCCCCTGGATGAGCGCACCGAATTCGGTCCGGTCACCAACCGCCAACATCAACTCAAACTCGGTGAGTTCTTTGCCAAGGCCCGCGCCGAAAACAACACCATCATTCACGGCGGCCACCTGATCGACCGTCCGGGCTGCTACGTCGAGCCGACGATCATCCTCGCCAACACCGTCAACGACACCTTGCTCAACGAGGAGACCTTCGGCCCGATCGCCACATTCTTCCCCTACGACACCGAAGAAGAGCTGCTGGCCTTGATGAACAACACGCCCTACGGCTTGAGCGCCAGCCTCTGGACCAATGACCTGGGCAAGGCCCTGCGCATGGTGCCCGCCATCGAAGCCGGCACGGTGTGGGTAAACATGCACACCATGCTGGACCCGGCGGTGCCGTTTGGCGGCAATAAATCCTCGGGGATAGGCCGGGAGTTCGGCAGCGCATTCATTGAGGATTACACCGAGCTGAAATCGGTGATGATTCGCTACTGAACCCAACCGCGAGATTTTTCGGTTTCCTTGTGACGGCCTTTACGGTTCTGGCTATCAAACAACGCGCGCCTGGAAAAAGGCATACAAGGTGTCCCATGGGACAGAGTCAAGCATGTCTGAACCTGACTCCACCTGCCTCGACCACTGCACCGGCCATCAAAAATGTGCAGAATTGCTCGTCGCGCCCCGCCATGATCGGGCTATGATCGGCCGATATGAACCGGATGCCCGATGCCCCATGCCCGTAGACCTGCAAGCGCTGTACCCCAAACTGATCCACCTGATGCTGGATACGGTGTTTGTCGTCGACAGTGATAACCAGATTGTCTTCGTGAGCGACGCCTGCGAAGCCCTGCTCGGCTACCGTGCCGAAGAGCTGACGGGCACGCTGATCACCCGGTACATGCACCCGGAAGACCTGGCACGTACACGGGCCTCGATTGTCCGGGTCATGAATGGCAAACCCCATGTCGACTTTCGCAACCGCTATATCCGCAAGGATGGCAGTGTCGTGCACATCCTGTGGGCGGCGTTCTGGTCCCAGGAAGTCGGCGCGCGGATCGGGGTCGCACGGGACGTGACGGCGCTTACCCAGGCTGAAGAAGAATTACGCTTCCTTGCCCATCATGATCCGCTGACGGCGCTGACCAACCGGTCGCTGTTCAATGATCGACTGGACGGCGCCCTGCTCGCTGCACGGTCTCACAACAGTGCCCTGGCACTGCTGTTTCTGGACATCAATGACTTCAAGGGCATCAATGACGTGCATGGCCATGCCATGGGCGACCGGGTGCTGTGTGTGATTGCCCGCCGGTTGGAACGCTGCGTGCGCGAGAGCGACCTGGTGGCCCGGATGGGCGGGGATGAATTCACCGTGCTGTTGGCGGATGCGCCGTCGCGGGACGCGATTGGCGCAAAGGTGGCGCAGATCCTCGCGGTCATGGCCGAGCCGCTGGGCGCCGAATTTGGTGGGGTAAAGATGCCGTCCTGCAGTATCGGCGTGGCGATCTATCCGGCGGACGGAGAAGACGCCGATACCCTCCTCAGCAATGCCGACAGTGATATGTACCGGATCAAAAGACACCGGTCTGCCGCTGAGTGACAAGGGGCATTGAGGCGGCTGGGCCTTGTAAACGACCCATCGCCAACCGCACCTCGCCATTTGCGAAAGAAAACACATCATTACGCAATCAGTGGTACGACAACATTCAAATCACATGATAGTATTTCTCATGCAGCGGACGTTCGATTCGCTGCACCAGTGGCAAGGACGTCCGCTCGAGAAACGCGCATGCCTGTGCGCGTTCAACTACTCAAGTTAATCAAGGATCTGATTACTCATGACAAAACCCTCAACTTTCACTGCCTGCAAACTGGCCAGCGCTGTTGTCGGCGCCCTGCTGTTTTCCAGCGTTCCAGCCCACGCAGCGGACATTTGGCTGGATTCGGCCACGACTGGCTGGGCCACTCAGAACGGCGGGACCAAGGGTGGTTCCCGTGCAGCAGCGAATAACATCTACACGGCAAAAAACGCCGCCGAACTGAAAACCGCACTGAAGGCTTCGGTCGGCGCCAACGGCCGCATCATCAAAATCACCGGCATCATCGACATCAGCGAAGGCAAAGCTTATACGACGACTGCCGATATGAAAGTACGTGGTCGCCTGGATATTCCCGGTAAAACCACCATCGTCGGCACCACCAGCAATGCCGAAATCCGCGAGGGTTTCTTCTATGCCAAGGAAAACGACGTCATCATCCGCAACATCACCATCGAAAACCCTTGGGACCCTGAGCCGATCTGGGACAAGGACGATGGCAGCGCGGGCAACTGGAACTCCGAGTACGACGGCCTGACCATCGAAGGCGCCAACAACGTGTGGGTCGATCACGTGACCTTCACCGACGGCCGCCGCACCGATGACCAGAATGGCAGCGCCAATGGCCGTCCGAAGCAGCATCACGACGGTGCGCTGGACGTCAAGAACGGCGCCAACTACGTGACCATTTCGTATTCGGCGTTCAAGTCCCACGAGAAGAACAACCTGATCGGTTCCAGCGATTCACGCACCACCGATGACGGCAAGCTCAAGGTCACCATCCACAACACGCTGTTCGAAAACATCTCGGCCCGTGCGCCACGCGTGCGTTTCGGCCAGGTGCATCTGTACAACAACTACCACGTGGGCAGCACCAGCCATAAGGTCTACCCGTTCTCGTACGCCCATGGCGTGGGCAAGAACTCGAAGATCTTCTCCGAGCGTAACGCCTTCGAAATCACCGGCATCAGCGGTTGCGACAAGATCGCCGGCGATTACGGTGGCAGTGTCTACCGCGACAGCGGCTCGACCCTCAACGGCAGTGCCCTGAGCTGCTCATGGAGTTCGAGCATCGGCTGGACCCCGCCTTACAGCTACACCCCACTGGCTGCCGACAAGGTCGCCGCCGACGTCAAGGCCAAGGCCGGCGCCGGTAAGCTCTAAGTGACGGTGCAACATCAGTGAAAGGAAAGCCCTCGGTGACGAGGGCTTTTTTGTGCGCGCGCCTACTGCACCAATTGGTTGATCTCGATGATCGGCAACAACACCGCCAGCACGATCACCAGCACCACCGCGCCCATCACCACGATCATCAGGGGTTCAAGCAGTGCGGTCATGCCCATCGCCCGGCGCTCGATATCGCGAGACAGCGTTTGCGCTGCACGATCCAGCATCGGCGGCAGCGAGCCGGTTTTTTCGCCGCTGGCGATCAGGTGGATCAGCAGTGGCGGGAACACTTTCTCCACCGCCAGCGCCGTGGCCAGGCTGACGCCTTCACGCACTTTGGCAGTGGCTTCGTTGACACTTTGGCTCAGGCAATCGTTGGACAGGGTCTGGCGCGCAGCTTCCAACGCACGCAGCAACGGCACCCCGGCGCCGCCGAGAATCGCCAGGGTCGACGCAAACCGCGCGGTATTGAGCCCCAGCACAAAGCGCCCGATCAACGGCAGGCGCAATACCCGACGATGCCAGCGCAAACGCGCCACGGAGTTGCGCAGGTACACCCGCCAGCCCCATAACCCTGCCACCAGCGCGCTGAAACACAGCCACCCCCACCCGCGAATGAAATCACTGGCGTTGAGCATGGCCAAGGTCAATCCGGGCAAGTCCTGGCGCGCCTGGGAGAACGCACTGACCACCTGCGGCACCACGTAGCTGAGCAGGAAGATCACGATAGCAATCGACACCAGCCCGACGACCCCCGGATAGATGAACGCGGTGAGGATTTTACTGCGCAGGTTGTTACGCTCTTCGATGTAATCGGCCAGCCGCTCCATGACCTGGGCGAGGTCACCGGACTCTTCCCCGGCCGCAATCAGCGCCCGGTAAATCTCTGGAAAGTCCCGTGGCCGTGCGGCCAAGGCATCGGCCAGGCGCATGCCACCGCGCACATCGGCACGCACCGCACTCAGGGCCTGGACGATGTGCTTGCGCTCGGCCTGTTCCACCGTGGCACTCAACGCTGCCTCCAACGGCAGGCTGGCGCTGAGCAGGCTGGCCAACTGTCGGGTGGCCCAGGCCAGGTCGTTGTCGGACAGCTTGGCGCTGAACATCCCCCCGCGCCCAGGCTCACTGTTCTCAAGCTGTACTTGCAAAGCGGTCAAACCGCGCCGGTGCAACAGGCTGAATGCCTCGCGCTGGCTGTCGGCCTCCAGGTGCCCGGTCTCAACCTTGCCCGTGGCGTCGGCGGCCTCAAAACGGTAGCGGTTCATCAGGCGTCCCGTGTCACGCGAAGCACTTCTTCAGGCGCGGTCACGCCACTGCTGACCCAACGCTCGCCGTCTTCACGCATGCTGAACATGCCGGCGTTGCGCGCTGCGGCTTTAATTGCCTGTTCGCCGGCGCCCTGATGGATCAGCGTGCGAATGTCATCGTCAATGCAGAACAACTCATGAATGCCGGTGCGGCCGCTGTAACCCGTGTGATTACATGCAACACACCCCAGCGGGCGCCAGGTGCCTGGACTGGCGGAATCTTCTTCCTTGCAGTGCGGACATAGCCGGCGTACCAGGCGCTGCGCCAGAACGCCGAGCATTGACGACGCCAGCAAGAACGGCTCGACCCCCATATCGATCAAGCGATTGACCGCCGACACCGCGTCGTTGGTGTGCAAGGTGGCCAGCACCAAGTGCCCGGTAAGTGAGGCCTGCACGGCGATCTGCGCGGTTTCCAGGTCGCGGATTTCACCGATCATGATGATATCCGGGTCCTGGCGCAGGATCGCCCGCAATGCCAGCGCGAAGGTCATGTCGATCTTGGCGTTGACCTGGATCTGGCT
>NZ_LJRZ01000378.1:0-830 GCF_002742485.1 Pseudomonas sp. 2822-17 | reverse complement strand
CGCAACGATCAGGGCGACGTGACGCGTAGGACCGATCCCGACGGTCACATCACCGACTACAGCTACAACAAATACGGGCAACTGATTGGGGTGTGGTACCCCGATCACAGTTGCCAGCGGCTGGTGTGGAATGATCGCGGCCAGTTGGTTGAAGAGCAACTGCCCAACGGGGGCATCAAGCGCTATCGCTACGACGACCTGGGCCGGCAGATTGCCCGGGAGGATGAACAAGGCGCGCTGACCCAATACCAGTGGGATGCAGTCGGTAGGCTGACTCGCCTCGTACTGCTCAGCGGTGCGTGCAGGGAATACAGCTACAACCCCTACGGAAAAATCACCGCCGAACGCGATGAACGGGGCCACGTCACCCGCTACGAATACGCCGACGGCCTGCACCTGATCAGCCGCCGCATCAATGCCGACGGCAGCCAGGTCAAGTACCGCTACGACAACGCGCGTCTGCTGCTTACTGAAATCGAAAACGAAGTTGGCGAGACCTACCGGCTGGCTTACCACGCCAACGGCCTGATCCAGCAGGAAGTTGGTTTTGATGGGCAACGCACGGCCTACGCGTATGACCTAAACGGCAACCTGCAGGAAAAAACTGAACACGGCGATGACGGTAGTCAGTTGGTTACCCATTACCAGCGCGACCACGCCGGCCGACTTGTAAGAAAAACCCTACCCGATGGCAACAAGGTCGATTACGCCTACGACCGCCAAGGCAATCTCCTCAGCGTCGACGACGGCCACTGGGCGCTGGCCTACGAGTATGACGTCCAGAACCGCCTCACCGCCGAACACCAAGGCTGGGGCACCTTGCGTTACGG
>NZ_LJRZ01000377.1:0-249 GCF_002742485.1 Pseudomonas sp. 2822-17 | reverse complement strand
GTGCAACAATTGCAACATTTGCCCCTACTTCTATAAAGCCTTTTGCAATTCCTTTACCAATCCCTTTAGAACCACCAGTTACTAAAACCTTTTTACCTGTTAAACCTAAATCCATAATTAGTAATCCCCCTTCTTTAAAACAAAATCGTTAATCTTTTGATGAGATACTGGGAATGGGAATTGGTCCACTTCCTCTTTTTCCACTAATCGATAAATACCTTGTTCGAACTTGGATTGACTGTTAATAGC
>NZ_LJRZ01000376.1:0-284 GCF_002742485.1 Pseudomonas sp. 2822-17 | reverse complement strand
GGCTAAAGGAAAGTTAAAGTAAATATTAATACGAACCATGGAAATCTCTGATGATGTGATTTCCATGGTTTTTTTATAAGGTAAGAACTTAGGCAATCTCTGTGCGATTAGTAATCATCATCGAGTATTCTATCCCAACGAACTTTACTCTGAGAATCTACAAAGAGTTGCCTCGACGGTTAAGCTACAGAGCTTAGCTAGTAGAGGAAGAGGCAGTGCATTTTGCCGATGAACAATTCGAATACGCCTTTCTTTAAAAGATCCCTAGTTTATCAATCCTTCTA
>NZ_LJRZ01000375.1:0-436 GCF_002742485.1 Pseudomonas sp. 2822-17 | reverse complement strand
CGCTCCCGTTAGTTGAGTATTTCTTGTTCTACTGATTATTTATGTCCCGTATATATTCTTCAAAATTACTATTAAACTTTTCTAATTGGTGTAAATACTGTACGTGATACTGTCCGTGGTCTATATTGTTTCTTGACGCCCCTCTAATAGCACTTGAAATGCTAGAAGCAGCAAATAATATGGAAATACTCAAAATTATTATTGCACCTACCATAGATAACCTTGGTTTTTTTCAACCATAGACAACCTCTCCTTATTTATTCGGTATTGTTGAATGCTCCCCGTTTCGTTAAGTACTTCCCTTTACAAAGTACTTATCTTACTAAGTTGATTCTAACATCAATATCCAAATAGACTCCTTTTATTTCCATTTTTTCATACTCTAACTTGTAATCCAATTTACAAATAACAATAATTCTTGTAATCGAATATTTCT
>NZ_LJRZ01000374.1:0-34526 GCF_002742485.1 Pseudomonas sp. 2822-17 | reverse complement strand
TCATCAGCGGGAGGCGAATTCTACAGCGTTACACGCTGCTGTCAACACCTCTTTTTCAACTTCCTTTTGGCTTCGATAAACTGAAGCAACCTGCTGCCGAAAACTGCGTAACTCATTGTTTACCAAGGAGTTTTCTGTTTCGACTGTGCCGGAAGTGGGGCGGATTATAGGCTTCCAGAATCTGGCGTCAACCTTTAATTTGGTTTTTCTATCAAACCGCCTATATACCCCCCTATCCCTCTATATATAGACAGCCAACCGCACAAAACTGAGCAATATATTGCTCAAAACCGTACTGTTAAGCATCATAGCGAACTCTGACTATCAAATATGACCTTGGACGCACACCGCCAATGACCACCTCCCCCCGCAGCCTGGCCTCTGCATTGTTTCCTGTCGGCCTACTGCTGATTGCCATGGCTTCCATCCAGTCCGGAGCCTCTTTGGCCAAGAGCATGTTCCCGATTGTCGGCGCACAAGGCACCACCACCCTGCGCCTGATCTTCGCCAGTGTGATCATGCTTCTTATATTAAGACCGTGGCGCGCCAAACTGACCGCCAAGTCCCTGCGCACCGTGCTCATCTACGGGATGGCCCTGGGCGGCATGAACTTCCTTTTCTATATGTCATTGCGCAGCGTACCTCTGGGCATCGCTGTAGCCCTTGAATTCACCGGGCCGCTTGCTGTCGCCATCTACGCGTCACGCAGAGCAGTAGATTTTCTGTGGATCGCCCTTGCGATCGTCGGGCTGCTTCTTTTGATTCCGATTGGGGAAGCCAGCAGCGGCATCGACTTGGTCGGCGCAGCGTATGCATTGGGGGCCGGCGTCTGCTGGGCACTCTACATACTGTTCGGACAGAAGGCCGGTAACGACAATGGCGTCCAGACCGCCGCATTGGGCGTGATGATCGCCGCCCTGTTTGTCGCGCCCATCGGCATCGTGCATGCCGGAAGCGCACTACTGACCCCTGCGCTGATTCCAATAGCCATCGGCGTCGCCATCCTGTCCACCGCCCTGCCCTACACCCTGGAGATGGTAGCGCTGACGCGCCTCCCCGCCCGAACCTTTGGCACCCTCATGAGCATCGAACCAGCATTCGGCGCGCTTTCAGGCCTGTTCTTCCTGCAAGAGCACTTGTCCCTGGCGCAATGGCTGGCCATCACCTGCATTATTCTGGCCTCGGTAGGCGCGACGCTGACGATGCGCAATGACTCGAAACCGTTGGTTCCGGCAGATTGAATCATCTTTGAATGTAGCTCTGGCATTTGCCACTCATTTAGGCCATGTTTAAGTGGTAAACGAATGTCATTAATGGAGTTTTTCGACAGGGACAGCGCGAACGCTACACTCGAGAGCGAGTAAAGCCGGCTTCAAGTATTGCGAAGTGGCTATTAAGGATGGGAATGAAACGAATTTTGATACTGTTAATGGTCGTGGCCATTGCTGGCTGTGCCGCGACTACCAAGACAGAAGTGAAACGTGGCAAAAAAGGGCTGCATATCAACTGCTCAGGCCTGTCCTCCTCCTGGGACCAGTGCTACACCAGTGCAACCAACTCGTGCGGCACCAAGGGTTATCGGGTTATCGCCAAGTCCGGTGACAACTCAGAGGAACCGGGGGACTACCCCTTCGGACTCAACCCTGCCGGCTACACCAGCCGCAGCATGATCGTCATCTGTAAGTAATCGCCTTCGAGCAGTCACCGATGACTGCTCAGTGCGTAATCAACGCTCGATTAACACTCATCCTTGAACGCCGCTTGCAGCAGATCGCAAGCGGCGTTTGCATTAGATCAAATAGCCGCCGTACGCAGTTGTAACCACTCAAGCCCTGCGCCATCGAGCAAAGGGCTCAAGCGTTCACGCACCTGCGCGTGATACGCGTTGAACCACTGGCGCTCATCCGCCGTGAGCAGCGACGGCTCCAGGCAACGAGTGTCTATCGGGCACAAAGTCAGCGTTTCAAACGAGAGGAACTCACCAAACTCGGTCTTGCCCGCTTCTCGGTTCAATACCAGGTTCTCGATACGTACGCCCCAACGCCCCGGACGGTAAGTGCCCGGCTCAATGGATGTGATCATCCCAGGCTGCATTGCCGTTTGCGGCGCAGCGGCAGCCTGGTAGGCGATCACTTGGGGACCTTCATGCACATTAAGGAAATAGCCCACACCATGCCCAGTACCGTGACCGTAGTCCACGCCTTCAGCCCAGATCGGCGCACGGGCAATGGAATCCAGCAACGGCGACAGAATCCCCTTGGGGAAATGCGCACGGGACAGCGCAATAACACCCTTCAGCACTCGGGTGCAGTCTCGTTTCTGTTCCTCACTCGGCGTACCGATAGGCACCATTCTCGTGATATCTGTCGTACCGCCCAAGTATTGGCCACCTGAGTCAATCAGCAGCAAGCCATCACCTTCGATCACCGCATGCTCTTCTTCAGTGGCATGGTAATGCGGCATTGCCCCATTGGCGTTGAACGCAGCAATGGTATTGAAACTCAGCGACACATAGTCGGGGCGACGCGTGCGCGCAGCAGTCAGGTGTTCATCGATGGTCAACTCCGTGATGCGCTCCCGGCCCAGCGCACTGTCCAGCCAGGCGAAGAATTCGCACAGCGCCGCGCCATCCTGCTCCATGGCCCGGCGGATATGTTCCGCATCTGCCAGACTCTTGCGGGATTTGGCCAATGTAGTCGGGTTAAGCCCTTCGATCAGCTTGACGCCAGCATCGAGGTTTTCCAGCAACCCGGCGGTTACGCGGGCGGGGTCAACCTGCAAACTGTCCCCCCCAGGAATTCCACGCAGGCCATCCGCTACCTCGCTGTAGTCGCGCAAGGTCACGCCATCCTGTTCGAGCACAGCACGCAGATCCGCGTCGATTTTGCTCAGCGCCACGAACAACGTGGCCTGCTGTTGATTGATCAACGCAAACGACACAAACACGGGGTTAAACGAAACATCACCGCCACGCAGATTGAACAGCCAGGCGATGTCATCCAGGGTCGCAATGAAGTGCCAATCGGCGCCCTTCTCTTTCAAACTGGCGCGCAGTGCAGCGAGCTTCTCGCCGCGGCTGACGGTCGCTTGCGGTGGCAGATGGGCATAAATCGGTTGGCTCGGCAGACTCGGCCGGTCTGTCCAAACCGCATCAAGCACGTCGATATCGGTACGCAAACGCGCCCCACGCTCCGCCAGCCTGGTGCCCAGGGTGCGCGCCGAAGCGACGGCCATTACCGCACCATCCACCGCCACCACACCGCCTTCCGGGGTTTGCTCGGCCAGCCACTCGAGCGGCCCCGGCTGACCTGGTTGCAGCTTGACCAACTCAATGCCACTGCCCTTGAGCTCCTTGGTCGCCTGTTCCCAGTAACGGCTATCCGCCCACACGCCAGCGAAATCCGCGGTGACAATCAGCGTCCCCACCGAGCCATGGAACCCTGACAACCATTGACGACCCTGCCAGTAACCCGGCAAGTATTCGGACAAATGCGGGTCCGCCGACGGTACCAGCAGGGCGTGGATGCCCTCGCGGCTCATCAGTTCGCGGGTGTGCGCCAGGCGCTGGGGAACCGTTCCATGGGTCAAAGGCTGCGTACTCATTGTGTCTCCTGCTAACCACTAATAATTGTTATATGAAAATCAGACGGCCCAGAACGCCGGCGCGCTGGCCAGTGCGGCCTTGATCAGTTGCACCGCCTGGTCAATGTCCTGTTCGGTGGTAAACCGACCCAGGCTCAAACGAATAGTGCGGCCGGCCGAGCGGGCGTCATGACCAAGGGCAAGTAGCACGTGGGACGGTGCATTACTCGCTGAATTGCAGGCCGACGTAGCGGAGAAAGCAATACCGGCGCTCAATGCCGCCGAATTGAATTCACCTTCGCCGAACGTAAGGCTCAGGGTATGGGGAATACGCTGCGTCGCGCTGCCATTGAGGCGCACACCGGCGACTGACGCCAACTGATCCAGCAGGCGTTGCCGCAACGCGACGATCACCGCTTTCTCCTCGGTGAACGACTGCGCTGCCAGGGCGAATGCCGCGCCCATCCCCGCAATCTGATGAGTCGCCAACGTGCCGGAGCGCAAGCCGCCCTCGTGACCGCCACCATGAATCTGCGCCAACACTTTCTGTTGCGCCCGAGGCCCGACGTACAGCGCGCCTATGCCCTTGGGGCCGTACAACTTGTGCGCAGAGAACGACATCAGATCCACCGGCCACTGCGCCAGATCGATCGCCACCTTGCCTGCACCCTGGGCAGCATCCACATGCAGCAGCGCCCCGTGTTCACGCACGCGCGCGCCGATGGCGGGGATGTCATTCAGGGTGCCAAGTTCGTTATTCACCAGCATCAGCGAAACCAGAAAGGTGTCTTCGCGCAACGCTTCACTGACTGCATCGGCGCTGATCAAACCGTCCGCGTCGGGCACCAGGTAGGTCACGGCCACCCCGGCTTCCTGCAACTGCCGTGCGGTGTCCAGCGTCGCCTTGTGCTCGATCTGACTGGTGATGATATGCCCACCCGTCACGCCCCGCGCCTGGGCCACGCCCTTGATGGCGAGGTTGTTGGATTCAGTGGCGCCGGAGGTCCACACGATCTGCTCAGGCTGCGCGCCCACCAACTCGGCCACCTGGCCACGGGCCTGTTCAACCGTTTGCCGGGCCGCCTGGCCGAACGCGTGGGAACTGGACGCGGGGTTACCGAAATTGGCGTTGAAGCCCAGACAATCGACCATCACCTGGATGACTCGCTCGTCCACCGGCGTGGTGGCGGCGTAGTCGAAATACAACGAACGTTTATTCATGACAGTTAAGACTCGCAGAGCAGGTTCCCGAGAGCAGCGTCTCAGGGGCATCGACCGGAACAGAGGTCGTCAGGTTTACCGGATTGGATGCCATTAAAGAAGGACGACTTTAAGTAAATGTGCGTAGGAACGCTCCTGAAATTCAGCTTAACAGGCTGAAGTCGCACCATGGCAAACAAAAAGCCCGAGGTTCCTTAAGGGGAGCCTCGGGCTTTTTGCTGCGCAGGACGCGATCAACTGGGACGACCATGAAGTATCACATTGCGCTCGGCATTCATTTCACCCTCGCGATCAAAGCCGAAGGGCTTCTGTGGCTGGCCGGTCAGCGCGGCACGCTGCTGTTGATATTCATCGAACGACAAGCCGCGACGACTCAGCGCTTCCAGGGCCAGCTGCTTGGTCTCTTCAGCCGAGTAGGGGCGCAATTCTGGCGATGGGTGGCTCGCACAGCCGGCGAGTACGGAGCTGACAATCAGTAAACAAACGGCGAGAAATCGGTTCATGGCGGCGGCTCTGCGAAGGTGGTTTCGAGTCAATGAACACAGGCTACTCCTCGCCTTGCGCAGCGAAAAATCACCGTCCGTGATAGTTGCTATCAACCGCCCAGGCACTCTCGATAGGCCCTGCTCATATTTCTTTATGATCTATAAATATGGAAATAGGTTCATTTACGGAATAACCATAACCTTCTATAAATAGCTCCACGCCTGCCGGGCACTGTTCGCCACGCAACTGTTGCCCAGGCAACAGCCATTCAACAAATCACTAGGCGGGCAACAGCAACACTTTTCAGCAGTAAAGCCGCAGCCCCCGCCAATCAAGGCCTTCAGCCGTTGGTACAGCTCTTGCTCAACACCTTGCACCTCACTTGCTATGAACCACTGTTGAAAAAGGAACTGTTCATGACCCGTCCCCTGAATGTCGTTGCCCTCTCCGGCGGAACCTGGCGCCCGTCGCGCACCCTGGTGTTGACCCAAGCCCTGCTGGCCGAACTGGCCACCTTGCTGCCGATCCAGACCACCCTGATCGAACTGGGCGACATTGCCCGTCCCCTGGGCGGCGCATTGTCGCGCGATGAATTGCCCGACGACGTCGAAGCCCAACTGTTGGCCATCGAACAGGCCGACCTGCTGATCGTCGCCGCACCGGTCTATCGCGGTTCCTACCCCGGCCTGCTCAAGCACCTGTTCGACCTGGTCGGTCTCAACGCCCTGGTCAACACCCCGGTGCTGCTCGCCGCCACCGGTGGCAGCGAGCGCCACGCGCTGGTCCTCGACCATCAACTGCGCCCGCTGTTTGCCTTCTTCCAGGCCCTGACCCTGCCGATCGGTGTGTACGCCACCGAAGCCGACTTCACCGACTACCAAATAACCAGTGAATTACTAAAAGCACGGATTCAACTGGCAGCAGAACGCGCGGCCCCCTTGTTTGCGGCGCACTCCCCTTCTCTGCTGAAAATCGCTTAAGGATTGGTCATGGATGTTTTCTGGTTTCTGCCGACACATGGCGACGGTCATTACCTGGGTACCACTCAAGGTGCCAGGCCCGTCACCCTCAATTATCTGAAGCAAGTCACCCAGGCGGCCGACAGCCTGGGTTACTACGGCGTGTTGATTCCTACAGGCCGCTCGTGCGAAGACTCCTGGGTCATCGCCTCGGCGCTGGTACCGCTGACCGAGCGCCTGCGCTATCTGGTAGCGATTCGTCCCGGCATCATTTCGCCCACCGTCTCGGCACGCATGGCCGCCACGCTGGATCGTCTGTCCAATGGCCGCCTGCTGATCAATGTAGTGACCGGCGGCGATCCCGACGAAAACCGTGGCGACGGCAGCTTCCTTGACCACGCCGAGCGTTACGAAGTCTCCGACGAATTCCTGCGGATATGGCGCCGCGTGTTGCAGGGCGAATCGGTAGATTTCGAAGGCAAACACCTGCGTGTGCAGAACGCCAAGGCACTTTACCCACCGGTGCAGAAGCCTTATCCACCGTTGTACTTCGGCGGTTCCTCCGACGCCGCCCACGATCTCGCCGCCGAACAGGTGGACGTGTATCTGACCTGGGGCGAGCCACCCGCCGCCGTCGCGGAAAAACTCGCGGATGTACGTGAGCGCGCCGCGCGCCACGGGCGCACCGTGAAGTTCGGCATTCGCCTGCATGTAATCGTGCGCGAAACCGAAGAAGACGCCTGGAAAGCCGCCGATAAACTGATCGAACACATCAGCGACGACACCATCGCCGCCGCGCAAAAGTCCTTCTCGCGCTTTGATTCCGAAGGCCAACGCCGCATGGCCGCCCTTCACGACGGACGCCGAGACAACCTGGAGATCGCCCCTAACCTGTGGGCCGGTGTCGGCCTGGTGCGCGGCGGTGCCGGTACCGCGCTGGTGGGCAACCCGCAACAAGTGGCTGAACGCATCAAGGAATACGCCGACTTGGGCATCGAGAGCTTCATCTTCTCCGGCTATCCACATTTGGAAGAGGCCTATCGCTTCGCCGAGCTGGTGTTCCCGCTGCTGCCGGAACCCTATGCCAGCCTCGCCGGACGCGGCATCACCAACCTCACCGGCCCGTTCGGCGAAATGATTGCCAACGATGTCCTACCGGCGAAGGCCTGATCGGCGCAGCGGCGGCAACTGCGCTGGCCGCTGCTGCTTATAGAGAGGAAACCCCGTGACAGCCAAACCCCACAGCGTCCTGCCATCCCCCTTGCAGACCGCCAAACTGCTGGCCGCCGAATTCGCCCTCAGCGCGGTCGAACGCGACGAGCGCGGCGGCACGCCTAAAACCGAGCGTGACGCCTTGCGCCAAAGCGGCCTGCTGGCCCTGAGCATTCCCACCCAATACGGCGGCCTCGGCGCACGCTGGAGCGACACCCTGGGCATCGTGCGCGAATTCGCTAAGGTGGACAGTTCCATTGCTCACGTCTTCGGCTTCCATCACCTGATGCTGGCCACCGTGCGCCTGTTTTCGCGCCCGGATCAATGGCAGCCCTGGTTCGAACAGACCGCCCGCAAGAACTGGTTCTGGGGCAATGCCCTCAACCCGTTGGACACGCGCACCGTGGTCAAGGATTTCGGCGGCTGGCGCGAATTCTCTGGCAAGAAAAGCTTCTGCTCCGGCGCCAGCGACTCGCAGATGCTGATCGCCTCGGCCGTGGACGAAAATGCCGGCGGCAAGCTGCTGATCGCCGCCATTCCCAGCGGGCGCAGTGGCATTACGCTGCACAACGACTGGAACAATATCGGCCAACGCCAGACCGACAGCGGCAGCGCCAGCTTCGAGCGGGTGCGCGTCGAAGAGTCGGAATTGCTACTCGATCCAGGCCCACTGAGCACCCCCTTCGCCTGCCTGCGCCCACTGATCGCGCAGTTGACCTTCACCCATATGTTTCTCGGCATTGCCGAGGGAGCCTTCGAAGAAGCGCGCACCTACACCCTCACCGAAACGCGTGCCTGGCACAAATCCTCAGCCGAAGACGTGCGCCAGGACCCTTATGTGCTGCACCACTATGGCGAATTCTGGGTGGCCCTCGAAGGCGTGCGTCTGTTAGTGGAACGCGCCGCCGAGCTACTGGACCAGGCCTGGGCCAAAGGACCGAACCTCAGCGAACACGAACGCGGCCAACTGGCGATTGCAATCGCAACGGCCAAGGTCGCTGCCACCCGCCAAGGCCTGGACCTGTGCAGCCGTCTGTTTGAAGTCACCGGGGCACGTTCCACCCACGCGTCCCTGCGCCTGGATCGTCACTGGCGCAACCTGCGTACGCAAACCCTGCACGACCCGGTGGACTACAAGCTCCACGAACTGGGGGACTGGGCGTTGAACCAATCCCTGCCGATTCCTACGTTCTACTCATAAAAAAGAGGTGCCCATGCAGCTTCTAACCCTACCGCCCTCGCCCGCCCTTGCGACCTCGATCCGCGCCACGGCCCAGGTCTTCGAAGACCCGAAATCCCAGGCGCTGCTCGACCACATCCAGCAAGTGGCACCCAGCGAAGCCAGCGTGCTGATCATCGGCGAAACCGGGACCGGTAAAGAGCTGGTGGCGCGCCACATTCATAATCTCAGTGCGCGGCGCAACCGGCCGTTCGTGGCTGTAAACTGCGGCGCGTTCTCTGAATCCCTGGTGGAGGCTGAACTGTTCGGCCATGAAAAAGGTGCCTTTACCGGCGCCCTCAGCGCCAAGGCCGGCTGGTTCGAAGAGGCCGATGGCGGCACGTTGTTCCTCGATGAAATCGGTGATTTGCCGATGGCCATCCAGGTCAAATTGCTACGCGTCCTGCAGGAACGCGAAGTCGTGCGCCTGGGTTCGCGCAAGAGCATTCCCATTGATGTGCGCGTACTGGCTGCCACCAACGTGCAGTTGGAGAAAGCCATCAACGCCGGGCATTTTCGCGAAGACCTCTACTACCGGCTCGATGTGGTCAGCCTGGAACTCAGCCCGCTGCGCGAACGCCCCGGCGATATCCTGCCGCTGACCCGACACTTTATCGAGGCGTACAGCCGGCGCCTGGGCTACGGCCCGATCACCATCAGCCGCGAAGCCGAACAAAAGCTCAAGAGTTACAGTTGGCCGGGCAATATCCGCGAGCTGGAAAACGTCATCCACCACACCCTGCTGATTTGCCGTAACGGCGTGATCGAACGGGATGATCTACGCCTGTCGAACATGCGCATCGAGCGCCAGGACGACAGCCAGCACGGCACCGACAACAGTGCCGAAGCTTTGCTCGCGCGCGCCTTCCAGAAGCTCTTCGAAGAACAGGCCGGCGCCCTGCATGAGAAGGTCGAAGACGCCCTGCTGCGGGCCGCTTACCGTTTCAGCCACTACAACCAGGTACACACCGCCAACCTGCTGGGCCTGAGCCGCAACGTCACGCGCACACGCCTGATCAAGATCGGCGAATTGGCGGTCAACAAACGGCGGCCGGGGGAAAACGTGCAAGGTGAACGGATGCTGCATTTATCCATATAGTCGGCAGTGCAATGCATTGTCGTGACTGCGCTCAAAACTGCGCAGCACCTGGAACGAACCAAAGGTCACCGCCGTGGCCTGATGGGCGCGAAGCAGCGTCCAGAAATCTTCCTCGCCCTGCTCAAAACGCTTGAACGCGGCCTCGCCGTCCTCGCGGGACGCCCATTGCAGGTAATTGAGCACCCGCCGTCCGTCATCGCTGACCTGTACGCTCGCACTGAGGAAACCGTCATGGCCCTCGGCCAAACGCTCACTCTGGACGGACAGGGCCGCCACCAGGGCAACGTGTTGCTGGGGCTCGATATGGAACTCGATCAACTGAGTGAAGCTGCGATTTTTCTCTGATACCTGCATGAACACTCCCCTTTCTCTGTAGGCAGAATCTTGCGATTCAATGCCACGCAGGGTAAAACCTCCAGTTAAGTCAAGGTCAAGCGCTTAATCGGAGTTTTTCATGATTACCAAGGAACTCACCGTCGGCCAACTGGCCGCCCGCAGTGGGGTGGCCGTCACGGCCCTGCATTTCTATGAAACCAAGGGGCTGATCCACAGCAATCGTAACGCGGGCAATCAACGGCGTTATCCACGGGATGTATTGCGCCGCGTGGTGGTGATCAAAATCGCTCAGCGCCTGGGCATTCCGCTGGCGACGATTGGCGAAGCGTTAAAAACGCTGCCAAATGGCCGCACACCCACCGCCAAGGACTGGGAGCGTTTGTCGGCACTCTGGCGCGAAGACCTGGATGAGCGCATCAACAAGATGATGCTGCTGCGCGACAAGCTCAACGGCTGCATCGGCTGCGGCTGCTTATCGTTGGAGGCATGCCCGCTGCGCAATCAGGATGACCTGCTCGGTGAGCGCGGCCCCGGCGCGCAGTTGCTCGAACCGACTTAAGGGCACGTGAAGCGCCGTGGGGCGAAGTAAAAACACATTCAATACGCACCCGAAACATTTTCTTTCATTTCCGGGTTAGGGATTTCTCATTCTCATCCGTCTTAACTTAGATACAGCCTGTCGCGTCAGCAAAAGCTACGACTGGCCATTTCCGGGCCTCCCTCGCCCCCCTCCGATCAAGACCCTCATTCACATGTCGAAGAAGTCACGCTCCAAACTCTGGTTTCTCGTACATAGCTGGCTGGCGTTGCCCATCTGGTTCTTTGTACTGATCGTCTGCGTCACCGGCACCCTGGCGGTGGTCAGCCAGGAAATCGTCTGGCTGGCCAACCCGGATATCCGGGCGAGCAAGCCGTCGTCTGATGCCGAAATGCTGAGCTACGATCAACTGCTCGGCGCGATCAAACACTCCGACCCCCAAGTGATCGTCAGCTCCATTACTCGACCGGATGAGTCCCACTTTGCCCTGACCGTCAACCTCAACTACCCCGACGGCCGTTCGGTAGAGGCCTACGTCAACCCGTACACCGGAGCGGTCCAGGGCATCAGCCCTTCCTTTGACTTCCCCCAATTCACCCGAGCCCTGCACGGCTGGTGGCTGGTGCCGTTTACCAACGGATTCAGCTGGGGCTGGTACCTCGTGTCGCTGCTGGGCCTGCCACTGCTGGCGTCGTTGATCACCGGGCTGGTGGTGTACAAGCGTTTCTGGAAAGGTTTTTTCAAGCCGACCCTGCGGTTCCGCCACGGTGCTCGGATTTTCTGGGGCGACTTCCATCGCCTGAGCGGCATCTGGTCAATCTGGTTCATTGCCGTAATCTCCATCACCGGGACCTGGTTCCTGATCCAGGCGATCCTCTTCGATAACCAGATTTCGATTTCGAGCGAGCCGGTGGTGCCGGTGATTGCACGGGAGAAAGTGCCAATGTCCGCTCCCGGCGTGCCAGCGCCCATGATTGCCCTGGACGAAGCGATCGAAATCGCGACCCAACGCATCCCCGGTCTGGATGCCAGCTTCGTGCGACTGCCGCTCAATGCCTACAGCCACTTGCAAATCGGCGGACGCGGCTGGTACCCGCTGATGTACCAGACCGCCCAACTCAACCCCTATAACGGTGAAATCGCGGTCTCGCACCTCCTGTCCGACCGTACCGCGCTTGAGTTCGTCACCGAATCCATGCGCCCGCTGCACACCGGCGACTTTGGCGGGCTGTGGATCAAGCTGATCTGGGCGTTCTTCGGCCTGGTGCTGAGCATGATGGTCTTGAGCGGCTTGCTGATCTGGACCAAGCGCACGGCCCTGGCCACCCTCAATGCCCTCAAGCGCGAGGCCAAGACCCAGCGTAAGTCTGTTTCCACCCCGGCCTTGCAGGCTGAAACCTCGGAGAGCCACTGATGAGCAAGGTCGCAGCGACACCGCCGACACCCCTGCGGGCTTTCTGGCTGAAATGGCGTTTCCATATCAATGTGCTGCTATTGCTGGTGCCCCTGGGCTTCATGCCCAAGTATTTTGCCGACGCCGCGCTGTTTCGCGGTGACACAGGTATCGGCGAGCGGGTGGCCGGCGAGGTGAAGGTCGGCCCCTGGAGCCTGACCCTTGCCGAATTCCGCAATGAAGGCCCCAGACCGGACCCGGCCGGCCCAATGAAATTCTTCAACGCTGCCCTGTGCGACACCTGCGCCGACCAGGTCAAGGCCACTTACCTGCGCATCGGCAAGCCACGCAGCCTGCGGGCGGCCGGGGTGATCTTTTTCGGCACACCGTACCGCATGGGCGCCGCCCTGCCTGTCCCGGAACGCACGCCAGCCGACGCCGAGCTGTGGGTCACCATGGAAGGCTGGGACGGCACGATGCACCAGGGTTCCATCCCGCTGAGCCAGGCCTCGCCTGCCACCATCGCCTGGCTGAACAAGCAAGGAGTCAAACCATGATGATCAAGCACCTGTCCCGCGCTGCGCTGTTGCTGTGCGCGGGTTTCAGTACCGTGGCGCTGGCCCACAACCCGATGTGCGAATGCAAGGAAATCCCCGGCGAGCAGATCCAGTGCAAGGGCGGTTTTTCCGACGGCAGCGGCGCCCCCGGCGTGACCCTGGATGTGATCGGCTACGACGAGACCATCCTGGTACCGGGCAAGCTCGGCCAGGACTCGACCCTGACCTTCAAAAAGCCATCCGCCGAGTTCTACGTGCTGTTTGACGCAGGCCCCGGCCATGTCGTCGAAATCGACCAAGCGGATATCCAGCCCCAATGAGTACGACACAGGTTGTACGCCCCGCCGGTGCTGGTCACGAAACCCTCTATGTTCTACTGCTGTGCCTGATCATCCTCGCGGTGGCCGGCACGGTGGTGGCGCTGCACGGCGAATCCCAGGAAGTCGCCGCCGTACCCAGCCACCAACTGGACGCCCGCCGCGACCTGAACGCCGCCGAACAAGGCATCTACGCCGACCTGCGGGTGACCCTGGATGAAATCCACCTGCTGCAGCAGGAACAAAGCGCCCTGCCGACGCCTGAGCAATTGGCCGAAGAAGGCTTCGCGCCGTTCGCCCAGGATGCCAGTTCGGTCAGCCGTGGCGATCACCGCTGGCAGTTACTCGCGCCTGCGGCCTACTTCGGCTTGAGCCAGGCGCCGACCACCAGCGGTTCACTGCTGATGCGCGTTCAGGGCACCGAGCCGGACATCTGGCTCAATCGCCGCGTCGACCTGGCCGCCCCCTCCGACCTCACTGACCAGGCGCTGATCGCAGCCGGCTGGCAGCAAGTGGTTGCGCAATTCGACGCCGGCGTTACCCGCCAGCACCGTCACTGAACGAGAAGACCGATTGCCCATGTCTATTTCATCCCCCCTGTTGCGCCTGTTGCTGGTCAGTCTGCTGAGCCTGATGCTCGCCCCGCTGGCCAATGCCGAGGCGGCTAAACGCCTGCGTATCGGCATCACCCTGCATCCTTATTACAGCTACGTGGCCAATATCGTCGGCGACAAGGCCGACGTGGTGCCGCTGATTCCCGCCGGTTTCAACCCCCATGCCTACGAGCCGCGTGCCGAAGACATCAAGCGCATCGGCACCCTGGACGTGATCGTGCTCAATGGCGTTGGTCATGATGACTTCGCCGACCGCATGATCGCCACCAGCGAGCGCCCGGACATTGCGGTGATCGAAGCCAACGCCAACGTGCCATTGCTGGCCGCCACCGGCAATGCCGCGCGCGGTGCGGGCAAGGTGGTCAACCCGCACACCTTCCTGTCGATCAGCGCCTCGATTGCCCAGGTCAACAACATCGCCCGTGAGCTGGGCAAGCTCGACCCGGACAACGCCAAGACCTACACCCAGAACGCCCGTGCCTATGGCAAACGCCTGCGCCAGATGCGCGCCGATGCCCTCGCCAAATTGACCAGCGCGCCCAACCCGGACCTGCGCGTTGCCACGGTGCATGCGGCCTACGACTACCTGCTGCGTGAATTTGGCCTGGAAGTCACCGCCGTGGTCGAGCCCGCCCACGGCATTGAGCCCAGCCCCAGCCAACTGAAGAAGACCATCGACGAACTGCGCGCCCTGGATGTGAAAGTGATCTTCTCGGAGATGGATTTCCCGTCCACCTACGTCGACACCATCCAGCGTGAATCCGGGGTCAAGCTCTACCCGCTTTCACACATTTCCTACGGCGAATACAGCGCCGATAAGTACGAAGTGGAGATGACCGGCAACCTCAATACCATGGTCCGGGCGATTCAGGAGTCGGGCACATGACGGCGGCAGAACAGCTACGGGTCGCCAACGTCGGCCCGACACTCGACTTCGACAACGTGTCACTGACCCTGGGCCGCACCGTGATCCTCGACGGCGTGAGTTTTCAGGTGCAACCGGGCAGCATCCACGCGCTGGTCGGCCCCAATGGCGGCGGCAAAAGCTCGCTGATCAAGACTCTCCTGGGGCAAACCCCGCACCAAGGGCGCTTGAGTCTGGCCTGGCCGACAACGCCAGGCACCATCGGCTATGTGCCTCAGGCGCTGGAATTCGACCGGGGCTTGCCGATGACCGTGGATGACTTCATGGCCGCCATGTGCCAGCGGCGCCCGGCGTTTCTGGGTTTGTCCAAACATTACGCCGCCGCGATTGACGAGGCCCTGGAACGGGTTGGCATGCAGGACAAACGCAAGCGGCGCATGGGCGCGCTGTCCGGCGGTGAACGCCAGCGCGTGCTGCTGGCCCAGGGCCTGATTCCGGCGCCGCAGTTGCTGGTACTGGATGAGCCGATGTCGGCGCTCGATGAAGCCGGTATCCAGGTGTTTGAGCGCCTGCTCAATGACTGGCGCCTGGCCGGGATCACCGTGCTGTGGATCGAGCACGACCTGGAAGCCGTTGGCCGCCTGGCCGACCGCGTCACCGGCCTGAACCGCCGCGTGCTGTTTGATGCCACCCCCAAAGAGGCACTGACCCCGGACCGCCTGCTGACCCTGTTTTCCACCCACCCTCGGAGCCCGGCGCAATGAGTTATGAAGCGTTTCGCCTGATGGTCCAGGGCTGGGCCTCATCCGGTTATCTACCCGAAGCATTGGCCTATGGTTTTGTGGTCAACGCCCTGCTCGCCGGTTTGCTGATCGGCCCGGTGCTCGGCGGCCTGGGCACGCTGGTGGTGGTCAAGCGCTTTGCGTTTTTCTCCGAAGCAGTTGGCCATGCCGCGTTGACCGGCGTCGCCGTGGGCATCCTGCTCGGCGAACCCTACACCGGTCCCTACGGCAGCCTGTTTGGTTACTGCCTGCTGTTCGGCATCCTGCTCAATTACCTGCGCAACCGCACCGGCCTGGCGCCGGACACCCTGATCGGCGTATTCCTGTCGGTGTCCCTGGCGTTGGGCGCGAGCCTGCTGCTGATCCTGGCGGGCAAGATCAACGTGCACATCCTGGAAAACGTGCTGTTTGGTTCGGTGTTGACGGTCAACGGTAACGACCTGCTGGTGCTGGCGATTGTCGGCTCGCTGGTGATGGCCCTGGCGTTGCCGCTGTACAACCGCATCATGCTCGCCAGTTTCAACCCGCAGTTGGCGGCAGTGCGCGGGGTAGCGGTGAAGACCCTGGACTACCTGTTCGTGATCCTGGTAACGCTGATCACCGTCGCGGCAGTCAAAGTCATCGGCGCGATCCTGGTCGGCGCCCTGCTGGTGATTCCCGCCGCCGCCGCACGCCTGTTGAGCCAGTCACTCAAAGGCTTCTTCTGGATCTCGGTAGTGATCGCCACCGTCAGCACCCTGTGCGGGATCCTGTTGCCGATCATCTTCGACCTGCCGATCCCCTCCGGTGCCGCGATCATCCTGATGGCCGGTATCGCCTTCGCCCTTGCCGCCATCGCGCGCGGCACCGTGCCCAGCCTCAAAGGGAACCTTGGATAATGCGCTCTGCTCTTCAACCTCTGGCCTTGACCATCGCCTGTTTAATCGCCCTGCCGCTGATGGCCGCTGAGGCAGTAAAACCGGCTGCCCATGCCGCCAGACCGGTCAAGGTGCTGGCCTCACTGCCCATCACTTACGGCCTGGCCGAGGTGCTGCTCAAGGGCACCGACGTGCAGCTTGAGCGCGCGGCCCCGGCCAACCTGCCAGGCTCGCGCCAGGTGTCGTACTTCACCGGCCGTGGCGCCCCCGCACTGAGCGCGCTGGCCCAGGACGCCGATGCCGCTATTGGCCTTCGCTCATTGTGGGCTGATGATCCGCTGTACCCCGTGGCACGGCGCAGCAACATCCGGATTGTCGAAGTCGATGCCGCACGCCCGGTGGACGGCGGCTTGCCGGGGATCGCCGTGCAACCTGGCGTAGCCGATGGACTGAACAGCCAGCCCTGGCAATCGAGCAACAATCTGGGGCGCATGGCCGACGTGCTATCGACCGACCTGAGCCGTCTGGCACCGAGCGCCAAGGCTAGGATCGACGCCAACCTGGCCGCGCTCAAGCAACGCCTGCTCAAGCTTACCGCCGACAGCGAAGCCCGATTGGCCAAGGCGGACAACCTGAGTGTGGTCAGTTTGAGCGATCACTTTGGGTATCTGGTCAGTAGCCTGAACCTGGAACTGGTTCGCACCGATGCACGGCCGGATGCCGATTGGACGCCTGAGGCGTTACAGGCACTCAGTGCCCAATTGAAGGACAACGACGTGGCCGTGGTGCTGCACCATCGCCAGCCGAGTGAGGCGGTGAAAGCCGCCATCACGGCAGGTGGCTCGAAGCTGCTGGTGCTGAATGTCGACGGCGCCGACCCGGTGACTGAGTTGGAAACCAATGTGGATCAGGTGATCAAGACGCTGAGCTCATGACATCCACGCCCACATGAATCGCATCATGCCGCCAGAACTCCAGGTCGCAGTCGATCAACCGCTGGTGCTGGTCATAGTTGACCCGGGCAATCCTCAAGCCCGGGCTACCCACCGACACGCGCAATGCGGCGGCGGCTTCGATCGGCAATGATGTCGGCACAATCTCGAAGCGCACCCGCCCGTAATGCAAGTCGTACTTGCGCGCATACAACTCGGTCATCGACTGATTCAGGTCACACTCAAGAATCCCCGGAAAATACTGCGGGTTCAGGTAGTGCTCCACGTACAACACCAAACGACCATCGATCCGCCGGTGCCGGCAGATCTGGATCACGCTGGACAAGGCCGGCAGTTGCAACCACGCACACACCGCCGCCGACGCCGGTTGCAGCCGCGCAGAAATCACTTCGGTGGAGGCCACGCGGCCCTGATCGTTGACCATTGCGTGAAAGTGGCTGCGCTGCATCAGGTTGTAGGCCAATCGCGGCGGGGACACGAACCAGCCACGGCGCTCCTCACGATAAATCTGCCCTTGGGCCTCCAGTTGTAACAAGGCTTCCCGCACGGTGATCCGGGTGGTACCAAACAACTCGCTGAGCTTACGCTCGGCGGGCAGTTTGCTGGCGGGCGGCAAAAGTCCATGATCGATCTGCTCTTGCAGCGCCAGGCCGATGGAGGTCACCGCCTTGATTGCCTCATCACGCATCAACGTTACCTTTCTGGACTAGACCAGCACCGTTCAGGTGCATAAAACACTGCGCAATCGGGCCCTTGCGACTGAGTGCCAGCGTAGGCATTGCAGATGACCGACAGATGACAGCTCGCCTGAAGTGCATGCCGCATGTCTTGCAATACATCGGCCAAGTCCCGAGCCTGCGGGCACTTGGGCATGGTCTACGCTCAGTCTGTGCTGAGCGACATCGACAGGTTAAAAACGACGTCGACATGAAACTGTCATCCATCGAGCCTAGATTGGCTCAGGTATTGCTCTGACCTAGACCAACACCACCGCAAACGTTCATAAAAACGCAGCGTTGAAAACGCCCAAAGGAGCTTCGGATGAAACAGCTTTTCCTGGCATCACTGTTAGGCTCGACCATTGCCATGTGCACCGCCGCCATGGCCGCTGATACCGATCTAAAAACTCTCGAAGCCGCCGCGAAAGCGGAAGGCGCCGTCAACAGCGTCGGCATGCCCGATGACTGGGCCAACTGGAAAGGCACCTGGGAAGACCTGGCCAAGACCTACGGCCTCAAGCACATCGACACCGATATGAGCTCGGCGCAGGAAATCGCCAAGTTCAAGGCCGAAAAAGACAATGCCAGCGCCGATATCGGCGACGTCGGCGCCGCGTTCGGCCCGATTGCGGTGAAGCAGGAAGTGACCCAGCCGTACAAACCGTCCACCTGGGCCTCGGTGCCGGATTGGGCAAAAGACAAGGACGGTCACTGGGCCCTGGCCTACACCGGCACCATCGCGTTTATCGTCAACAAGAAGCTGCTGCACGGTTCCGAAGTCCCCACCAGCTGGGCCGACCTGCAAACCGGCAAATACAAAGTCTCTGTGGGTGACGTCAGCACCGCGGCGCAGGCGTCCAACGCCGTGCTGGCTGCCGCCATTGCCAACAAAGGCGATGAAAAGAACATCGCGCCAGGCCTGCAGTTCTTCACCAAGATTGCCCAGCAAGGCCGACTCGGCCTGTCCAACCCGACCATCGCCACCATGGAAAAAGGCGAAGTCGAAGTGGGCATCGTCTGGGACTTCAACGGCCTGAGCTACAAAGCCAAGATGGCCAACCCGGATGATTACGTGGTGCTGATCCCCTCGGACGGCTCGGTGAAATCCGGCTACACCACCATCATCAACAAATACGCCAAGCACCCGAACGCCGCCAAGCTGACCCGCGAGTACATTTTCAGCGACGCCGGCCAACTCAACCTGGCCAAGGGCAATGCGCGGCCGATCCGTGCGGAAACCGACCTGAAACTGCCGGCCGAGATCGCCAAGAACCTGATCCCGGGCGAACAGTACACCAAGGCCAACCCGCAACCGATCAAGGATGCCGATGCCTGGGAAGCAACTTCCAAGAAGCTACCGCAACTGTGGAACGAGCAGGTCATCGTAGAGATGAAGTAAGCCGATCACCCACATTAGAGACACTGTGGAGATCCAATGTGGGAGGGGCTTGCCCTCTCCCACAGTTTTGACCTCGTTCCTCCAGGAAATGGAGTCAAGTCTATTGTTGCGGAGCGTCTCCCCCCATGAAGCACAAAGTCATCCTTGTCGTGCTCGATGGCCTCAACTTCGAGGTCGCGAGGCACGCCATGGGGCACTTGCAGGCCTATGTCGGCGCAGGACGCGCAGCCCTCTACACGCTGGAATGTGAACTGCCCTCGCTGTCCCGCCCACTGTATGAATGCATCCTCACCGGCGTGCCACCGATCCAGAGCGGCATCGTGCACAACCAGGTCGCGCGCCTGTCGAACCAGCGCAGCATTTTCCATTACGCCACCGACGCCGGCCTGACCACCGCGGCGGCGGCTTACCATTGGGTCAGCGAGTTGTATAACCGCACGCCCTTTCTCGCGGCCCGCGATCGTCACACCGACGACAAGGCGCTGGCGATCCAGCACGGACATTTCTACTGGAATGACCACTACCCCGATTCCCACCTGTTCGCCGACGCCGAAAGCCTGCGACTCAAGCATTCGCCGGACTTCCTGCTGGTGCACCCGATGAACATCGACGACGCCGGCCACAAGCACGGCCTCGACAGCGCGCAATACCGAAACAGTGCGCGCTCGGCCGACATCATCCTGGCTGATTACCTGCAAGGCTGGATCGACGCCGGCTACCAGGTACTGGTAACCGCCGACCACGGCATGAACAACGACCGCTCCCACAACGGCCTGCTGCCGGAAGAACGGCAAGTGCCGCTGTTCGTCCTTGGCGGCGCCTTCAGCCTGGAAGCCAACGCTACGCCGAAACAGACCGACCTGTGCGGCACCGTCTGCGAACTGCTGGGCGTGCCCCACGACAAACCTGTATGCCGGGAGCTGTTGAAATGACCCGAGGCAAATGGCTGGCCCTGCTATGCCTGGTGCCCTTCGCACTGTTCTTTATCGTGTTCGAGATCGCCCCGCTGGTGTGGGTACTGATCAACAGCCTGCAGACCGAAGAAGCCGGCTGGGGCCTGGAAAACTTCACCCGCATCTTCAGCTCGAAGTTCTACCGGCAAGCGATCCAGTTCAGCCTGGAGATCAGTTTCTACTCCAGCATTTTCGGCATCGTGATCGCCACCCTCGGCAGTTATTCGCTACGCCGCGTCGACGGGCCACTGCGCAACTTCGTCACCGCCTTTGCCAACATGACCAGCAACTTTGCCGGCGTGCCCCTGGCGTTCGCGTTCATCATTTTGCTCGGGTTCAACGGCAGCATCACGCTCATGCTCAAGCAGGCCGGGATCATTCAGGACTTCAACCTGTATTCCAAGACCGGGCTGATCATCCTCTACACCTACTTCCAGATCCCCCTCGGCGTGCTGTTGCTGTACCCGGCCTTCGATGCGCTGCGTGAAGACTGGCGCGAGTCGGCGGCCTTGCTCGGTGCGAATGGCTGGCAGTTCTGGCGGCATATCGGGTTGCCGGTGCTGACGCCTGCGCTGCTGGGCACCTTCGTGATCCTGCTGGCCAATGCCCTGGGCGCCTACGCCACGGTCTACGCCTTGACTACCGGCAATTTCAACGTGCTGCCGATCCGTATCGCAGGGCTGGTTTCCGGCGATGTGTCCCTGGATCCGAACATGGCCAGCGCCCTGGCCGTGGTGCTGGTGGCGCTGATGACCCTGGTCACGGTGGTCCATCAACTGCTGCTCAAGAGGAGCTACCATGTCTCGCGCTGAAGCCGGCCCGGCCTCCCTCTACCACCGTGTAGTGGTGTACCTGCTGTTTGCGATCCTGGTGTTGCCGCTGGTGGGCACCTTTGTCTACTCCATCGCCAGCAGCTGGTCGGCGACCATCCTGCCGGCTGGCTTCACTGTGAAGTGGTACGTGCAGTTGTGGAGCGACCCGCGCTTTCTGATGGCCTTCGGTCAATCGTTGCTGGTGTGCGTCGGCGCGTTGATCCTGTCGGTGGTGCTGATCCTGCCGTTGCTGTTCGTGGTGCATTACCACTTTCCCAAGCTCGACGCGTTGATGAACATCCTGATCCTGCTGCCCTTCGCGGTGCCGCCGGTGGTGTCATCGGTGGGCCTGCTGCAGCTCTACGGTTCCGGGCCGTTGGCGATGGTCGGCACGCCGTGGATTCTGATCGGCTGCTACTTCACCGTGGCGCTGCCGTTCATGTACCGGGCAATCACCAACAACCTGCAAGCCATCAACCTGCGCGACCTGATGGACGCCTCGCAACTGCTGGGTGCCAGCACTTGGCAGGCGGCAATCTTCGTGGTCCTGCCCAACTTGCGTAAAGGTCTGATGGTGGCGCTGTTGCTGTCGTTCTCGTTCCTGTTCGGTGAGTTCGTGTTCGCCAACATCCTGGTGGGCACCCGCTACGAAACCCTGCAGGTCTACCTCAACAACATGCGCAACAGCAGCGGCCACTTCACCAGTGCCGTCGTGATTTCCTATTTCTTCTTTGTGCTGGTGCTGACCTGGGCCGCCAATACCTTGAACAAGGACAAAAGCCAATGAGCTTCGTCAGCGTCCAACATTTGCAAAAGGGCTACGCCGGCACCCCGGTGTTCAGTGATATCAACTGCGAAATTGCCAAGGGCGAGTTCGTCACCCTGCTCGGCCCGTCCGGCTGCGGCAAGTCGACCCTGTTGCGCTGCATCGCCGGCCTGACCTCGGTGGACAGTGGGAAAATTCTGCTTGATGGCCAGGACATCGTCCCGCTGAGCCCGCAAAAAAGAAACATCGGCATGGTGTTCCAGAGCTATGCGCTGTTCCCCAACATGACCGTGGAACAGAACGTCGCCTTCGGCCTGCGCATGCAAAAGGTCAACGCCGACGACAGCCACAAGCGCGTGCAGGAAGTCCTGCAACTGGTGGAGCTCAAGGACCTGGCCGGGCGTTACCCGCACCAGATGTCGGGCGGCCAGTGCCAGCGCGTGGCCCTTGCCCGTTCGCTGGTCACGCGCCCCCGCCTGTTGCTGCTGGACGAACCGCTGTCGGCGCTGGACGCACGGATTCGCAAGCACCTGCGTGAGCAGATCCGTCAGATCCAGCGCGAGCTGGGGCTGACCACGATTTTCGTGACCCATGACCAGGAAGAAGCCCTGACCATGTCCGACCGCATCTTCCTGATGAACCAGGGCAAGATCGTGCAGAGCGGCGATGCCGAGACCCTCTATACGGCGCCGATCGACGTGTTCGCCGCCGGTTTTATCGGCAACTACAACCTGCTGGATGCCGATAAGGCCAGTCAGTTGCTGCAACGCCCGATCAGCGGGCGCATCGCAATTCGCCCCGAGGCCATCGAGCTGAGCCGCAGCGGCGAGCTGGATGCACTGGTGCGCAGCCACAGCCTGCTGGGCAACGTCATCCGCTACCGCATCGAAGCCCGTGGCGTGGAATTGGTGGTGGACGTGCTCAACCGCTCGGCCGACGATTTGCACCCGGACGGCCAGCGCCTGGCACTTTCCATCGACCCCAGTGCGCTGTGTGAAGTAGCCTGATGCAACGATTTACAAAGAGAGCGTGACGGATGGCATTGGTAATTTTTGATCTGGACGAGACCTTGATCCACGGCGACTGCGCCACCTTGTGGAGCGAGCAGATGGGCCGCCTGGGCTGGGTCGACCCGGAGTCGTTCATGCGCAAGAACAATGAACTGATGGAGGCCTACAGCCAGGGCAAGCTGCGCATGGAGGACTTCATGGACTTCAGCCTGGAGCCGATGATCGGCCGTACCCCGGAAGCGATTGATCACCTGGTCGAGCCGTGGGTGGAGGACGTGATTGAACCGTTGATCTACAGCGACGCCACCAAGACCATCGCCAGGCACCGAGCCAACGGCGACCGGATTCTGGTGATCTCGGCATCGGGCACCCATCTGGTGAAACCGATTGCCGCGCGCATCGGTATCTATGAGGTACTGGGCATTGAGCTGGACGTCAGCCATGGCGTGTACAGCGGCCATACCGTCGGTGTACTGACCTATCGCGAAGGCAAGATCACGCGGTTGCTGGAGTGGTTGGAGCAGGAAGGTGAAACGCTGGAGGGGGCCTATTTTTATTCGGATTCGCGCAATGATCTACCGTTGCTGCTCAAGGTGGACCACCCGCAGGTGGTGAACCCGGACTCGGTGTTGCGCACGCATGCTGAAAAGGCAGGTTGGCCGATCCACCATTGGGTCTGACTCAACCGAGATCCAAATGTGGGAGGGGGCTTGCCCCGGATCGCGGTTCGTCAGATGAAACATTCTTCACTGAAACACCGTCATCGGGGGCAAGCCCCCTCCTACATTGATCCTATTCCAATCCGGGATCAGGCCAGGCTTTCGTCAATTACCAGCACCAGTTTCCCGGCGATCTGGTTAGTCGCCAACTCGGCAAACGCGGCCTCGGCATCCTTGATCGGGTACGTCTTGGCCAATTGCGGGCTCAGTCGCCCGTCACCAAACAGTGGCCACACATGCTGGCTCAGATCACTGAACAGGTCAGCCTTGAACTGATCACTGCGGCTGCGCAAGGTCGATCCGAGCAGTTGCACCCGCTTGCCCAGCACCTGCGCCAAATCGATCTGCGCCTCGCGGCCGCCCATCAAACCGATCAACACCCAGCGTCCATCCAGCGCCAGCAGCTTGAGGTCCAGCGCCGCATAGTTGCCACCCACCGGGTCGAGGATCACATCGAACGGCCCGAAGTCGCGCAGCCCTTCGATCCCGTCGGTACGGACCACGCCGCCCTGGGCGCCCAGCGCCTCGCAATAAGCCAGGCGCTCCGCCGAGCCAACGCTGACCCAGCACGGGCTGCCAAACGCCTTGCACAGCTGGATGGCCGCCGAGCCCACGCCACTGGCACCGGCATGCAGCAGCACTTTCTCGCCGGGCTTGAGGCCTGCCAGCTGGAACAGATTGAGCCAGGCGGTGCTGTACACCTCGGGCAAGGCCGCCGCTTCAATCAACGACAAACCTTCCGGCACCGGTAGCACGTGGCGCGCATCCACCACCACTTCTTCGGCCATGCCACCCCCGGCGAGCAGGGCACAGACGCGATCACCCACTTGCCACGAAGAACCTGGCCCCACTTCGCTGATCACGCCGGAACATTCCAGGCCCAGCACAGCGCTGGCGCCAGGCGGCGGCGGATAGAGTCCGGCACGCTGTAATAAATCGGCGCGATTAAGACCCGCAGCCGCCACGCGAATGCGAACTTGGCCTACGTCACATGTAGGACTTGGTTCGTCCAACCACTCCACATGACCTTCAACGCCTTGCAATGCTTTCACAGTGCCTCCATAGTGAGTCTGGACTGAGCCCGTAGCAGTAGCGCCGGGCTTTTTGCATTATGCGACCGGCCCCTATGGAACCGGCAACTTCAAAGACGGCCTAATATGCGTTATCAATTGCCCCCGCGTCGAATCAGCATGAAGCATCTGTTCCCCAGCACCGCCCTCGCTCTTTTCATTGGTCTCGGCTTCACGTCGATGTCGACCAATACGTTCGCAGCCAACAGCTGGGACAACCTTCAACCGGATCGCGACGAGGTGATTGCCAGCCTTAACGTGGTCGAGTTGCTCAAGCGCCATCACTACAGCAAGCCGCCGCTGGACGACGCTCGCTCGGTGATCATCTATGACAGCTACCTCAAGCTGCTGGATCCGTCGCGCAGCTACTTCCTGGCCAGCGATATCGCTGAGTTCGACAAATGGAAGAGCCAGTTCGACGACTTCCTCAAGAGCGGCGACCTGCAGCCCGGCTTCACCATCTACAAGCGTTACCTGGACCGCGTCAAAGCGCGTCTGGACTTCGCCTTGGCTGAGCTGAACAAAGGTACCGACAAACTCGACTTCACCCAGAAGGAAACCCTTCTGGTGGACCGTAAGGACGCGCCTTGGCTGACCAGCACCGCCGCCCTCGACGACCTGTGGCGCAAACGCGTCAAGGACGAAGTGCTGCGCCTGAAGATCGCCGGCAAAGACCCCAAGGCCATTCAGGAGCTGTTGACCAAGCGCTACAAGAATCAACTGGCGCGTCTGGACCAGACACGTGCCGAAGATATCTTCCAGGCCTACATCAACACCTTCGCAATGTCCTACGACCCGCACACCAATTATCTGTCGCCAGATAACGCGGAAAATTTCGATATCAATATGAGTCTGTCGTTGGAAGGCATCGGCGCCGTCCTGCAAAGCGACAATGACCAAGTGAAGATCGTGCGTCTGGTGCCGGCCGGTCCGGCAGACAAGACCAAGCAGGTCGCTCCGGCGGACAAGATCATCGGTGTGGCCCAGGCCGACAAAGAGATGGTCGATGTGGTCGGCTGGCGCCTGGACGAAGTGGTCAAGCTGATCCGCGGGCCGAAAGGCAGCGTGGTGCGCCTGGAAGTGATTCCGCACACCAATGCGCCAAACGACCAGACCAGCAAGATCGTGTCCATCACCCGTGAAGCGGTGAAGCTCGAAGACCAGGCCGTGCAGAAGAAAGTCCTCAACCTCAAGCAGGATGGCAAGGACTACAAACTGGGCGTCATCGAAATCCCGGCCTTCTACCTCGACTTCAAAGCCTTCCGAGCTGGCGATCCGGACTACAAGTCCACCACCCGCGACGTGAAGAAAATCCTCACGGAACTGCAGAAAGAAAAAGTCGACGGCGTGGTCATCGACCTGCGCAACAACGGCGGCGGTTCCCTGCAGGAAGCCACCGAGCTGACCAGTCTGTTCATCGACAAAGGTCCGACCGTGTTGGTGCGCAATGCTGACGGCCGTGTCGACGTGCTCGAAGACGAGAACCCGGGCGCCTTCTACAAAGGTCCGATGGCGTTGCTGGTCAACCGCCTCTCAGCCTCGGCTTCGGAGATTTTCGCCGGCGCCATGCAGGACTATCACCGTGCGCTGATCATCGGCGGCCAGACCTTCGGCAAAGGCACCGTGCAGACGATCCAGCCGCTGAACCATGGTGAACTCAAGCTGACGCTGGCCAAGTTCTACCGGGTTTCCGGGCAGAGCACCCAGCACCAGGGCGTACTGCCGGACATCGATTTCCCGTCGATCATCGACACCAAGGAAATCGGCGAAAGCGCCCTGCCGGAAGCCATGCCGTGGGACACCATCCGTCCTGCGATCAAGCCTGCTTCGGATCCATTCAAGCCGTTCCTCACGCAGTTGAAGGCTGACCACGACACCCGCTCCGCCAAGGATGCCGAGTTCGTGTTTATCCGCGACAAGCTGGCCCTGGCCAAGAAGTTGATGGAAGAAAAAACCGTCAGCCTCAACGAAGTGGACCGTCGCGCGCAGCACAGCGACATCGAAAACAAGCAACTTGTGCTGGAAAACGTCCGCCGCAAGGCCAAGGGCGAAGAACCACTCAAGGAGCTGAAGAAAGAAGACGAAGACGCGCTGCCGACCGAAGCGGATAAAACCAAACCGGAAGACGACGCTTACCTGGCCGAGACAGGCCGGATCCTGCTGGACTACCTGAAAATCACCAAACAGGTGGCCAAGCAGTAAATGATGGCGATTTAATGTGATCGCTCTCCGGAGTGTCATCATATAGACATCATTCTGTCGTGAAATGAAGGACCGCAGGCTCATCGCCTGCGGTCCTTTTTTTTCGATCGAGATCGCCATGACCATGACCGAACAGCTGAATGCATTGGGCTCTATCCTGGCTCAACGCAGTTTGCACAGCCTGTTCCAACCGATCATCTGCCTGTCTGAACGGCGCATCCTCGGCTACGAAGCCCTTAGCCGCGGGCCGTCCAACAGCCCGCTGCACTCCCCCGTCGCCCTGTTCTCGGTGGCCGGCCAGGCCGGGCGCCTCAGCGAATTGGAAATGGCCTGCCGCGAAAGCGCATGCCGCCGCTTCAGCGATCAAAAGCTGCCGGGCAAGCTGTTCCTGAATATCTCGCCAGAATCCTTGATGGAAACGGCGCACCAACCGGGACGCACCCTGCAACTGCTGCGCGACTTCGGTATTGCGCCGAGCCAAGTGGTGATCGAACTCACCGAGCAAACCCCCACCGACGATTTCGACCTACTGCAAACCGCCCTGCACCATTACCGCAACATGGGCTTTTCAATCGCTCTGGATGATCTGGGTGCCGGCTATTCCAGCCTGCGCTTGTGGTCGGAGCTGCGCCCGGACTACGTGAAGATCGACCGGCACTTTATCGACGGTATCCACCAGGATGCGCTCAAGCGCGAGTTTGTCGGCTCGATCCTGCAAATCGCCAGGGCGTCCCGTGCCCAAGTCATCGCCGAAGGTATCGAACTGCCGGAAGAACTGGCGGTGTTAACGGAGATGGGTGTCGATCTGGTCCAGGGTTACCTGCTCTGCCGCCCACAAGAACAACCGCCGCAGGAAGCACGGCTGATGCTGCCCAAACCGGACCAATCCACGGTGGTGCTCAACGATGAAGGCAGCGACCTCAGCGCCCTCCTCAACGAGCAACCAGCGGTGGACCAGGACACCGCCACGGCCAAGGTGCTGGAGGCATTCCGCCGCCAGGCCAACCTTAATTCCCTGGCGGTGCTGGATGAGCGCGGACACCCCGTGGGTATCGTCCACCGGCATTCGCTATCCGACGCGCTGCTCAAGCCGTTTGCCACCGATCTCTTCGCCCGCAAACCCATCAGCCGCTTGATGAGCACCGATTTTCTGGCGGTTGAGCTGAGCCAGTCACTACAGCAGGTCAGCCGTTTGCTGACCAGCCGCGCACGGCAACGCATCGAAGAAGACTTCATCATCACGCTCAATGGCGATTACCTGGGACTGGGTCGGGTGATCGATGTGCTCAAGTTGATCACCGAACTGAAGATCCAGCAGGCCCGCTACGCCAACCCGCTGACCCTGCTGCCCGGCAACGTACCGATCCAGCAGTGCCTCACGCGGCTGTTGCAGCAACAGCGTGAATCAGTGATCTGCTACGTGGATATCGACAGCTTCAAACCGTTCAATGACATCTACGGCTATGGCCGTGGGGACGAGGTGTTGCTGTGCCTGGCGCAGTGCCTGAACGACCGGGTCGACCCGAGCCGCGACTTTGTCGGGCATATCGGCGGCGACGACTTTTTGCTGGTGCTCGGGCCACAGGACTGGCGCAAGCGGCTCAACCAGTTGCTGGATGACTTCCACACCCAATGCCGGCGTTTCTACCGCGCGGAGCATCTGGACGCCGGTTGTTTCGTGGCACTGAACCGTCAGGGCGTGCGCCAGGAGTTTGCGCTGCTGTCGTTGTCGATTGGGGTGGTGCATTTGTATCCACAGGCCTGTGGACAACTCGATGCCAGCCAGTTGGCGGAATTGGCGTCGCAGGCCAAGCACCATGCCAAGGATGTGGCCGGTTACAGCATCCATGTGATCGACAGCATGGACGTGCTGCCCCAGGCGCTCTAAGCCTCGGCAGACTCCGGGTACTCGTATTCAAACACCCGCACCACTTCAGAGGCGTGCCAGGACGCAGCGGCCACGCCATCGGAGGGTCCGCTGAAGCGCCCAAGGCGCTCCACGCACTCAAAGAAACCGGTACGCGGCAGGCGGCTGGCGCCCTGGCTGATCACCAGGGAGCTGCGCAGCGGTTGCTCGGCCTTGGCGTCCAACGCGGCCAGGTGCTCGAGGGCCGCGGCCAGGGTTTGCATCGCCGGCGTCGGAAATTGCAGGCGCTCCAGCAACGCGCGGTAGGTCAACAGATGGCGCTGGCGGCGCGCCTGGTCCAGTTCGTTAAGCAACCCATCCCAGTGTTGACGACTGATACGTAGGCTCAAGATTCATCCCTCCAACCTGCAACGCCCAATTCCCAAGCCAGGCTGCGGCGGATCGCGGCATCCGGCTGGCGTTCACCACTTTCGATCAATCCGAGATACGACGGGCTGATGCCCACTGTGCGGGCCAGGGTTTCAATGGCCAGCCCCTTGGCTTCACGCAAGCCGCGTAGGTCTGCGAGCGCACGCAAGTCCTGGTCAGGTGCGGCTTGGACAGTAGGAGGAGGAGTCGGTGAAGGTTGTTGCTGACCGGCAGCTTTTAGCAGCGCCTGGTACTGATCCCATGGCAACACCGCGTATTCCGGTTCGCCATCGCGTGAAATTATCTGAATATCCATGACTGCCCCGTAGGATAACTGCACTTACTGAGTAAGTTCTTTCCTTAGGAGTGTAATCCTAACAGCCACAAAGGTCGCAGGGGATAGCCACCTCATCCGTTTTTTTGCGGGTTTTCCCTGGCCAGCAACGCGGGCGTCGCAGGCAGGCGCTCAACCACTGCAAGTTTTTCCGGGCGCTGCGCGTCACGCCAGGCGCGAAAAGCGCTCAGTTCGCCCTCCAGGGCCTTCATGACCCACGCAAGTACGGCGATGTCATCGAGCATGCCGAACATCGGGATAAAGTCCGGGATCGCGTCAATCGGGCTCAGGAAATACATCAGCCCCGCCACCACCGAGATCAGCGCTTTGGGGCTGATGGCTCGATACTCGCCCCGCCAGTAGGCCAGACACAGAGATTGGAGCAACTTGAAATCGTCCTTGAGCTTGCCCAGGCGATTGCCTTGGCTCGACCCCTTGGCGGCGACCGCGAACAGCAGGGTCGGCAGACGCCCACGGCCCAGCAAGCGTGCAGCCATGGGCAGGAAGCGGGTGAAATTGAAGGGTGGTTTCATCTGTCACTCCAGTTCCATCAAACAGAAAGGTTATCCACACAAATTGTGGATAACCTTGTGAACAGAGCCTGTTTTACTGGCTGAAAGCCACGGTTTACAAGGCCTGCAGTCAGATCGGGCGTTTTTTGCGCACATCAAAAAAACCCAAGATTTCATTGACTTGGCGATTGCGTGCGGCTAGTCGTGCGTAACTCTTATATCAGACTGTTACCGCCCAGGGACGTTCGTTTGGATTTGCCCGAACCGCAATGTGCAAGCTTCAGATACAACAACGCCCCGTCGAGACGGGGCGTTGTGTGTTCAGGCGCCTGTTACTTCTTGGCGGCTGGTGCGTCAGGGGCTTCAGCCTTGGCTGGGTCCTTGATGGCCAGCAGTTCCAGGTCGAAAACCAGCACGGAGTTGGCTGGAATCGCCGGGCTCGGGCTCTGGGCGCCGTAGGCCAGGTCGGATGGGATGTACAACTCGACCTTCTCGCCGACGTGCATCAGTTGCAGGCCTTCGACCCAACCCGGGATCACACCGCTGACCGGCAGGTCAATCGGGCTACCGCGATCCACGGAGCTGTCAAAAGTGGTGCCGTTGGTGAGTTTACCGGTGTAGTGAACAGTCACCACGTCAGTCGGCTTAGGCTGGGCGCCATCGGCTTTCTTGGTGATCTTGTACTGCAGACCGGAAGCGGTGGTAACGACGCCGTCTTTCTTGGCGTTGTCTTCGAGGAATTTCTTGCCGGCGGTAGCCGACTCTTCGCTCATTTTGGTCATGCGTTCTTCAGCACGCTTTTGCAGTGCGGCGAACGCTTCTACCAGTTCGTCGTCTTTGAGCTTCTGCTCTTTCTTGCCGACGGCATCTTCGATGCCCTGGGCTACTGCTTTGGAATCCAGGTCATCCATGCCTTCTTGAGCAAGGCTTTTGCCCATGTTCAGGCCGATGCCGTAGGAAGCTTTCTGCGCCGGGGTTTTCAGCTCTACGCTGGTCTGCGAATCACAACCCGCAAGTACCAGGCTAACCAGGGCCACCGCCGCCGCCAACCGATGCTGTTTCATGCTATTTCCTTGTTCATGCGCCAATAGGGCATTCGAATAAAGTCGCGAGCTTATCAGGCGGCCACGACCAATGGCTACCGGCATGTGAGCAGGAAACTTCCGATAAGTTCACGTGTTTAAAAGCATTTTCATTCATGATGAGCACCCGCGAAGGATCGCGGGACCGCCTGCCAACGGGCTCATGGCCACTTGCCGCACTTGTGCCGTAGTGGCATAACAACGCGACAACTCGACAAGGATAGTTATCTTGCGCATTTTTTCCCGTGTTTTACTCCTGATATTCACCCTTCTGGTCCTGTTGCTGGCCGTGGTGATCTATTACACCGTCAACCCCAAGCTACCGGACTACGTGCCTGTGGAGCAGGTGCACTACCAGGACCAGTGGAGTGCCGCCGACCGCCAGACCTATTACTTCACGCCCCAGGGCACCCAGGTAAAAGGCCTGCATTACGACTGGTTCACCGCCCTGGAGCTGCCATTCGCCGAGGGCCGTTTTGCCACGCCGCAATACCTGGCGCGCTTCGGCTTCCTGGTGGATCCCAAGCAAGTGCCCACCACACAAAACCCCGGCAACCTGCCCGTAGGGTTTGCCCGTCATAAAAACGCTGGCAGCAACGTTGAGTACCTGGATATCACCTGCGCCGCCTGCCACACCGGCGAATTGCACTTCAAGGGCCAGGCTCTGCGGATCGACGGCGGCTCGGCGCAACATGTGCTGCCATCCAGCGTGCCCACCTTGCGCGGCGGCAGCTTCGGCCAGGCCCTGGTCGCCAGCCTGGCCGCGACCTATTACAACCCATGGAAATTTGAGCGCTTCGCCCGCCAAGTGCTGGGCGATCGCTACGAGGCCGAGCACAGCCAGCTGCGCCAGGACTTCAAGCAGTCGCTGAACCAATTCCTCAAGGTCGCCTGGAACGACACCCACCGTGGCCTTTACCCCACCGAAGAAGGCCCAGGGCGTACCGATGCGTTTGGCCGCATCGCCAACGCCAGCTTTGGCGATGCCATTTCCCCGGACAATTATCGCGTCGCCAACGCACCGGTGGACTACCCGCAACTGTGGGACATCTGGACCTTCGACTGGGTGCAATGGAACGGCTCGGCCCAGCAGCCTATGGCACGCAATATCGGCGAAGCCCTCGGCGTGGGGGCGACCCTGACGTTTTTCGATGGCGCGGGCCAGCCCCTTCAAGGCGATGCACGTTATCCGTCCAGCGTACGCGTGCGCGACCTCAACCTGATCGAAGAAACCCTGCAACGCCTCAAACCGCCTACCTGGCCCGAGGAGTTGTTCGGCGCCGTCGACAAGCCGCTCGCCGCCCAAGGCCGAGCGCTGTTCGCCGAGAACTGCGCCGGCTGCCACGTGCCCACTGTCAGCCAGGAAGGTGGTCGCCCGGTGCAAACCCTGAAAATGCTGCCGGTGGACTACATCGGCACCGACCCCGGCACTGCCAGCAATATCGCCGACCAGCGCTACGACCTCAGCGCCCTGCAATGGGACCCGGCGGAGTTGGCCAAGCTGAATGTCCAATTGCACCCGACACCGACCGAGCCCCTGGACCCGAAAAGTATGTCTGTGGCCAAGGGCCTGGCCTATGTCACTGCCTTTGTCGAAGACCACGCCTACCGCGCCGCCGGTGTCACCCCGGCCGAGCGCCCGCGCATGGATGGCTACGGCCTGCCGATTGGCGTGCGCGAGCTGCGCGCCTACAAGGCACGCCCACTGGCCGGCGTGTGGGCCACGCCGCCGTTTTTGCATAACGGTTCGGTGCCGACAATCTACCAATTGCTTTCGCCCCAGGACGAGCGCAGCACCACCTTCTATAAAGGCACCTTCAATTACGACCCGCGCCATCTCGGCTTTGAGACCACGGCGCTCAAGAATGCCTTTGTCTTCGATACCAAAATCACCGGCAACCACAACAGCGGCCACGAATTCCGGGACGGCGCTCGTGGCAACGGCGTCATCGGCCGCGGCCTGCTGCCGCAGGAACGCTGGGCGCTGCTGGAATACCTCAAAGTGCTGGGCGGCCCGCTGGAGCAACAACTGCCATGATGATCCGATCTCGATACGACCAACCGTCCCTGCTCGCCCGCCTGTGGCTGCGCATGGGTAGATTCCTCGGCAAGAGCTTGCTGTGGCTGATGGGCCTGGGCTTGCTCGGCTGGCTGGCCGCTACCGCCTGGTACGCCTGGCAGCACAGCGGACCGGTGTCGCCCAATGAGCAGATCCCGCCGGGTGAAGCGGCAATGACCCAGGGCATCATCCAGACCGCCGTGCGCATCGTCGACCAGCACCGCGAAGGCACGCGCTACCTGCGTGATGCCCACGCCAAGGCCCACGGCTGCGTGAAGGCCGAAGTCAGCGTGCTCGCCGACCTCGACCCGGCGTTGCGCCAGGGGGTGTTCGCCGAACCGGGCAAGACCTGGCAGGCGCTGATGCGGCTGTCCAACGGCAACGCCTACCCGCAGTTCGACAGCATTCGTGATGCCCGTGGCATGGCGATCAAGCTGCTTGGTGTGCCGGGCAAACAGTTGCTCGCCGACCAGCAAACCCGTGCCGAACAGGACTTCGTGATGTTCAGCCATCCGAACTTCTTCGTCAGCGATGTGGCGGAATACGCGCAGAACATCGGTGCCCAGGCCGATGGCAAGAAAGTCCTGGCGTTCTTCCCCAAGGCCGACCCGCGCAGTTGGCAAGTGCGCCATCTGTTTATCGCCTTGGCAACCCTGGCGCCCGCACCGGCCAGCCCGACGCAGACCACGTACTTTTCCGTATCGCCCTACAAGTTCGGCGCGGCCAACGCCAAGTTCCGCGTCGCACCCGACCCGCAAAGCTGCCCGGAATACGCGCTGCCCAAGCAGAACCAGGACCTGCCGAACTTCCTGCGCAGCGCCCTGAGCCAGCAATTGTCCACCGACCGCATGCCGGCCTGTTTCGTGTTGCAGATCCAGCGGCAGAACCCGCAGAAATTCATGCCGATCGAAGACACCAGCATCGAATGGAAGGAAAGCGACGCGCCGTATGAAAGCGTGGCCAAGGTGAGGATCCCAGCCCAGGATTTCGATACGCCTGAGCTGAACCTGGCCTGTGACAACCAGTCATTCAACCCCTGGTTTGGCGTGGCGGAGCACCGCCCTATCGGCGGCATCAACCGCTTGCGCAAGGCGGTGTATGAAGCGGTCAGCGACTATCGTCACAGCCGGAACGCGCCGTAAAAAGTGCGTAGCAATGGGCCCGACGCCGTAAAGAATGCGTCGGGTCTATTGAGCTGTTTGCGTCCCACCTCTACGGTGAAGGCTTACCCCGTCACGTCGGAAATAACCGTGGAAAGCTCGACCCTTGGCATGCTCTTACTGACCTTGATCGCCGTGTTCGGTACCGCCTCTTTTTTCTTTGATCACATGGCGACGCGCCGCCAGCCACGCAAGAAAAAACCAACGGTATAAATCGCAGGCAAAAAAAGCCCGCTCATTGAGCGGGCTTCTTGTGGTGACCTGGCGTTCAGTGTTCCAGGTTACCGAATATGGCGCAGCGGACGGGACTCGAACCCGCGACCCCCGGCGTGACAGGCCGGTATTCTAACCGACTGAACTACCGCTGCGCGTAACACATGAAGCGAATGGTGGGTGATGACGGGATCGAACCGCCGACCCTCTGCTTGTAAGGCAGATGCTCTCCCAGCTGAGCTAATCACCCT
>NZ_LJRZ01000373.1:0-253 GCF_002742485.1 Pseudomonas sp. 2822-17 | reverse complement strand
TCTGTATACACCACATCATAATGTCCGAGCTCTATCAACGACTGTGAAATGGCTGTTTCAAAATTGACTGTCCTAGCAAATCTATATATTAAATCTTGAAAAACCTCTGTTTGAATGGAACTATAGTCTTTCACTGTAATTTGAAGCTGCCCACCATCACCTTCATCTAATAACATTTTAGACAAAGTACGGTACGTGAAATCTCTAGGGATCGTTAAAACAGCAGTGACCTCTTCGTTTTCTAAGGCCAGTT
>NZ_LJRZ01000023.1:0-229 GCF_002742485.1 Pseudomonas sp. 2822-17 | reverse complement strand
TGGTATGGTTGTTTAAACCAATATCCACAGTTACCTTAATTATACCCATAAATACATTTTTTATTTTACTGGGTTTTCACTATTTTGTCGAGGGAAACAGCATTATCCAATTCTCGAAAAGTAATATAAACATATAGTACAATAATATGTAGTTGATTTTAATATATGAGGAGGATGAAACATGGAGTGGAAACAAATTCCGTTAGGAGCGTTACAAACTAATGGATAT
>NZ_LJRZ01000372.1:0-407 GCF_002742485.1 Pseudomonas sp. 2822-17 | reverse complement strand
ATAAACTCCATAGCACCAATACCGTCCCATCTCATCAGACCATAATAACCTGTGAGAACAATAGGAACATAAACTAGTACCATGAGTAAAGTGAATGCAGGGAGGACATAGAGTGCTATAACCTTCTTGTCAGACATCACTTTATTCATTCAATTTCTCTCCCTTCATTTTAGAAAAAAAGGTGCCACAAAAGGCTATGAAAAGCCCCTTGAGACACCCTATCGCACATTGTGTGCCCCTTTTTACTCTTCTTCCTGCAGTGCCTCTTCATGTTGTCTTGCAAATTCTTCAGGTGTTATTTCATTTCCATATAACGCTTGAATTAAATCTAAATGAGTATCTGCTACGTTCGCACTCATTTGAACATCTGCATACATTGTAATGTTTGTTGCATTATTTAATTGGTT